>NZ_DAOQZV010000043.1:0-17520 GCF_035343835.1 Nostocoides sp.
GGCGCCGCGGCGACGGCGCCGGTGGTGGCGTCTGCGCCATCCGTTCCGCCGGTGCACCCGGCCGACACCGCGACGAGTGCGGTGGAAGCGGCGAGCACGCCGAGCAGGCGGGGCACGGGCATACGGGCAATCGGGACATTCGTCGAGCGGTGATGGCGCATCCGGGCCTCCCGGGCTTGAGGGCGGGCGCCCCCTGCGGGCCCGCCACTGGCCACAAGCTAGGGGCGGATCGCGATTCGCGCATCCGTAAGTCCCGACTTATCCACAGCCCGGGCGATCCCTCCTTGCCCACCCCGGTCCGCCGTCCGGACGGCAAGCGTTCATCTCCTCACCGCGCGGTTTCGCCACGAGAGGGCCAGAGTGAGAAGCGTCCCGCGACCGGCCGGGCGGCTTCCCGAGGGAGGATCCATGCGCAAGACCCTTGCCATCATCGGCACCGGCGCCACGGTATTGGCGATGAGTACCCTGACAACGGCCACCGCGGTGGGGGACGACGGCAACCACGGTCGGACCGGACCGCTGCCCGGCGGCTACAAGAACCTCGTCGTGATCTACGAGGAGAACCACAGCTTCGACAACCTCCTGGCCGGCTGGGGCACCGTCGGCAAGGACCGGGTTGGCAAGGGCGCGGTGAGCCAAGTCGCGCAGGACGGCAGGGCATACGGCTGTCTATTGCAGAACGATGTCAACCTGACCAGCCCGGGGCCCCTCGCGGCGACCTGCACCGATGCCGCGCACGGCGTGCCGTCGAGCGCCTTCACCAATGCGCCCTTCCTCATCGACAGCATCATCCCTGCGACAGCCACGACCTGCCCGGCGGAGGGGGCTTACTACCCCAATGGCGTGCTGAACGGCCAGGGCCTGCCCGGCGGCTGCACCGAGGATCTCGTCCACCGCTTCTATCAGGAGCAGTACCAGATCAACGGCGGTCGCCAGAATCGCTATGTCACCGGGTCGGATGCGGTCGGGCTGACGATGGGTCGCTATGACACCACGCAACTGCCGATCTATCGATACCTGCACAGCAAGGGCGCACCCAACTACGTCGTCGCCGACCGCTTTTTTCAGGCGGCCTTCGGCGGGTCCTTCCTCAACCATCAGTTCCTGATCTCGGCCCGGGCTCCGCTCGACGCCTCGGCCGGCGGCCTCGGCGCGAAGTTCTCTGTGCTGGACGCGAACGGCATGGTCAAGAAGTACCCCCTCTACACGCCGACTCGGACGGACGTCGTCGACGGACAACTGACCCGCACGTGCGCCGACCCGCTGCGCAACGACCCGGTGGCCGCCTGCGGGGCGTATGCCGTCAACACCGTCCAGCCGTCCTCTCTCCCTGCCGCCGCGAGTGGCGCGAAGATCCCGCTCATCGATGACGCGGCCTTCCCCAACATCGGCGATCGCTTGTCAGCCAAGGGAATTCCGTGGGCGTGGTTCAGCGGCGGATGGGACAACGCCGAAGCCGGCCACCCCGGGCCGACCTTCCAGTACCACCACCAGCCGTTCAACTACTTCGCCGCCTACGCTCCGGGGCAGCCGGGCCGGGCGCACCTGCAGGACGAGACGAAGTTCTTCTCCGCGGCGGCGACGGGCACCCTGCCGGCCGTTAGTTTCGTCAAGCCCTATGGGACCGAGAACGAGCACCCCGGGTATGCCAGCGAACACACCGGCAGCGACCATCTGGTCGATCTGCTCCAGGCCGTCATGTCGGGCCCGCAAGCCAAGGACACGCTCGTGGTCGTGACCTATGACGAGTTCGGCGGCCAGGCCGACCATGTCGCGGTGCCGACGGTCGACGCCTGGGGTCCGGGCACCCGGATCCCGGCCATGCTGATTTCCGCCCGGATGCAGCACTCCGGTGTCGACAGCACGCAGTACGACACCACCTCGATCCTCGCGACGATCGAGCAGGCGTGGGGGCTGGCCCCGCTGTCCTCACGTGATGCCGGCGTCAATCCGCTGACCAACGCCATTCGCGCTGGCACGAGCGGCGGGCAGGGCGGCAACGGCTGACGCCGTGGTGGTATGCCGTGACGGCACATCGTCGGGGGCCGTGGCTACACCGCTTCCGCACCGCTACCTGCGTCCGCCACGCCTGCACCCGGCCGCACCGGCGCAGGCGTGGCGAACCGGTGTCGGGGTGATGAGGCCGTGTCGGGGCGTCCGGTCCAGCCGGTGACACCCGGCTCGAGTCGGCGCCGGGGACGGATGGCTTCGTCCCCGGCGCCGCCGGCCGCCCTGCGTCGTGACGCCGGGCGGACATGCGCGGCCTCGGGAGCACGGGGCCGCACACGATGTGTGCTGGGTCAGGCGTGTCCGAGGCCCGCGGCCTCCGCGCCGATCGTGGTCGCGTCACCGTGGCCGGTGAGGACGATCGTCTCGGGCGGGAGGGTCAGCAACTGCTCGCGGATCGAAAAGACGATCGTCGGGTAGTCGCTGAACGAGCGGCCGGTCGCCCCCGGCCCGCCATTGAAGAGGGTGTCGCCGCTGAAGACGACGCCGAGCGCCTCGGCATACAGGCAGACCGCGCCGGGCGCGTGCCCGGGCGTATGACGCACCTGGAGTTCGAGGTCACCCACCGGAATCCGTTGCCCGTCTTCGAGATCCGCGTCGGGCGCGGTGTCGGGGAAGGTCAGCTCCCACAGCACGCGGTCGGCCGGGTGCAGGTGGATCGGCGCGCCGGTGGCCTGGGCGACGCCTGGGGCGCCGTCGATGTGGTCGTTGTGCGCGTGCGTACAGAGGATGTGGGTCAACTCGCGCTCACCGATTGCGGCGAGGATGGCATCCGGGTCGTGGGCGCAGTCGATGACGACGCAACGGGTGTCGTCGCCGACGATCCACACGTTGTTGTCGACCTTCCACTCCCCGCCATCGAGGGTGAAGGTGCCGGAGGTGACCAGTCGCTCGACGCGCACCCCGCCGGGCGTCGGGCCGGTGACGATGTCGGTGCTCACAGTTCGACCACCGAGCGCAGGACCTCGCCCTTATGCATCTTCTCGAAGGCCGCCTCGATGTCTCCCAACTCGATCCGCTCGGAGACAAACTGCTCGAGCGGGAAGCGGCCCTGCTCATACAGCGCCACGAGGGTCGGGAAGTCTCGGGTGGGGAGGCAATCGCCATACCAACTGCTCTTGAGCGAGCCGCCGCGGCCGAAGATCTCGATCAGCGGGAGTTCGAGCTTCAGATCCGGGGTGGGCACGCCGACGAGGACGACGGTGCCAGCGAGGTCGCGGGCGAAGAAGGCCTGCTGGTAGGTCTCGGGACGGCCGACGGCCTCGACGACGACGTCCGCTCCATACGAGCCGGTCAGCTCGCGGATCTTCTCGACCGCGTCGACCTCGCGGGAGTTGACGGTATGGGTGGCGCCGAACTGCCTGGCCCACTCCAGCTTCCGGTCGTCGACGTCGACGGCGATGATCGTCGTCGCCCCGACGACCTTGGCGCCGGCGATGGCGGCGTTGCCGACGCCACCGCACCCGATGACGGCGATCGAGTCGCCGAGCTTGACACCGCCGGTGTTGACGGCCGCGCCGAAGCCCGCCATCACGCCGCAGCCGAGCAACCCGACTACGGCCGGATCGGAGGTCGCGACCTTGGTGCACTGGCCGGCGGCCACCAGGGTTTTCTCGGCGAAGGCGCCGATGCCGAGGGCCGGGCTGAGCTCGGTGCCGTCGGTCAGCGTCATCTTCTGGCGGGCGTTGTGGGTGTTGAAGCAGTACTGCGGCTTGCCCTTGTGGCAGGCCCGGCACTCACCGCAGACTGCGCGCCAGTTGAGGATCACGAAGTCGCCGGGAGCCACCTCGGTGACGCCGTCACCGACGGCCTCGACGATGCCCGCCGCCTCATGCCCGAGCAGGAACGGGAAGTCGTCGTTGATGCCGCCTTCGCGGTAGTGCAGGTCGGTGTGGCACACCCCGCAGGCTTGGACCTGGACGACAGCCTCGCCCGGCCCGGGATCGGGGATGACGATGTCGACGACCTCGACGGGCGCGCCTTTCGCGCGGGCGATGGCGCCCTTGACGGTCTGCGACATTGGAGTCTCCTTGCTAGCCGGTCCGCCTGCCCGGCCGGCAGGGGTGGCGGCGTCCGGGCAGGCGAGTTCGAGTTCTGGGGGTCAGCTTGGCCCGGCACGGCGAGCAGGGCAAGGATCGACCAGCAATCGGATGCCGAATCCGTTGCCGGACAACGGCTTCCGTTCTTTCCTGTGCGGAAAGTCGACGCGTATGATGGGCTCTGTGCCGCACCCCGTCTTTGATCCGTTGATCCATGAGCCCACCCGGCTGCAACTGTGCGGTTTGCTCGTGGCGGCCGCGGAGCGAGAGTTCGCCGACCTGCGTGACGAACTCGGGATCGCCGACTCGTCGCTCAGCAAGCACCTGACCGCCTTGCGGACGGCCGGCTATGTCACCGTCGAACGCCGCTTCGGGGCCGGGCACGGCCGCGCGTATGCCGTGCTCACCGACACCGGACGGCATGCCTTCTGCGGGCATATCGCCGAGTTGCAGCGGCTGGCCCGGGTCGCCTCGCCGCGCGTGCTCCGGGCACGCGGTTAGATCGGCTCATGACGATCATCGCGGCGGCCGACGGCTCGGCCCTGGGCAACCCCGGGCCGGCCGGATGGGGCTGGTTCATCGACGACGCCACGTGGGCGAGCGGCGGGTGGCCGCGGGCCACCAACAACATCGGTGAGCTGATGGCCGTGCTCGACCTGCTGCGACAGACCGCCGGGGCCGACGACGAGCTGGTGATCTGGTGCGATTCGACCTATGTCATCAACTCGATCACCAAGTGGATGCCGGGGTGGAAGCGCAAGGGCTGGGTCAAGGCCGACGGCAAACCCGTCCTGAACCTGGAGTTGATGCAGGATCTCGACGCGGCCATGGCCGGGCGGCGGGTGCAGTTCAAGTGGGTCAAGGGACACACCGGCCACGAGCTGAACGAGGCGGCCGACCGGCTGGCCACGGCCGCTGCCCTGGCCTATCAGCAGGGCCGGATGCCACCGGCCGGCCCGGGTTTCCGATCTGACCGCGACGCGCGCGCGTCGGGCTTTGTCGCGACGGGTGTGACCGTCGGGCCCGACCGGGCGGTGAGGAGCGCCGAGGAGGAGGTCATCGAGTTGGAACGCGCCCTGCTCAGCGACGCGGTCCGGTCGAGCGCATCGGCTCTCGATGCCCTGCTGCATCCGCAGTGGAGCGAGATCGGCTCGTCGGGCCGGCACTGGACTCGCGAGGAGGTCCTCCGCATCGGTCCCCTCGACGGGCCGGTCGCGCTCGACCTCATCAGTGCCGAACGCCTGAGTGACGATCTCGTCCTGTTGCTCTGGCGCAGCACGGACGACTCCGGCTCGCACCTGCGCAGCTCCCTCTGGCAGCGCACCCCCGCCGGCTGGCAGCAGCGCTTCCACCAAGGCACCCCCGAGCCGGCGCTTCCTCAGTCGAGTGAGCGCGACACACTCATGTTCGACCTCTGATGTGGGCGTGTCGCGGTCTCTCGACTGGGCCGGGCGATGGCGCAGATCGTGGCCAGCCCCGCCGGGAAGACCAGGGCCAGAAAGATCATCCCCATGGAACGGTTATCGATTTGACCCTCACGCGACGTCAGCCCGCACAGTGGTGACGTGACCGAGACGACGCAGCAGCTGACCGTCGGCCAGGTGGCCGAGCGGTTCGGCGTGACGGTGCGCACCCTGCACCATTACGACGAGATCGGCGTGCTCACCCCGAGTCAGCGGACCTGGTCCGGCTACCGGCTGTACACCGAGGCGGACCTGGAGCGGCTGGCGACGATCGTCCTCTACCGGCGGCTCGAGATCGGCCTGGAGGAGATCGCCGCATTGCTCGACGGCGGACCCGATGTCGCCGAGCACCTGCGTCGCCAGCGCGCGACGGTCATCACCCGAATCGACGAGCTGCGCGCGCTCGTCACCGCACTCGATCACGCACTGGAGGCAGCGATGGGCAACCGACCCGCGACCACCGAGGACCTGAAGGCGATGTTCGGCGCCGGCTTCGACGAGGCGTATGCCGCCGAGGCGCAGGAGCGCTGGGGCGACACGCCCGCCTGGAGCCAGTCGCAGGCTCGTACCGCGGCATACGGCACGGCGGACTGGGCGGCCGTCAAGGCGGAGATGGACGCGGTGAACGCAGCCTTCGTGGCCGCGCTGACCGCCGGCGAGCCCGCAGTCGGCGTGGCGGCGATGGACGCGGCCGAGGCGCACCGGCGGCACATCGACGAGCGCTTCTACGACGTCTCGTATGCCATGCACCGCGGGCTCGCCGACATGTACGTCGCCGACCCCCGGTTCACCGCGACCTATGAGGAACTGGCGCCAGGCCTGGCGGCCTACGTCCGCGACGCGATCTACGCCAACGCCGACCGGCACGCGTAGACACCACGACGAGCCTCAATCGGCGGGCCGAGCAGCGGCAGACCCATCCTGGGGTATGCCGTCCGCGACGACCCAATCCTCGTGCCCGAGAATCGGTGCATGGCGCTCACGACCTGCACCTTCACCGTGTCAGGCTTGCAGCACCAGGGCGGTCGCGACGGCGGCGATCCCGTCACCCCGCCCGGTCAGGCCGAGCCCATCAGTGGTCGTGCCGCTGACGGAGACCGGGGCGCCGACCGCCTCGGCCATGACGGCCTGGGCCTCCTCGCGGCGGCTGCCGACCTTGGGGCGATTGCCGATGATCTGCACCGCGACATTGCCGATCTCGTAGCCCGCAGCCCGGACCAGTCGGGCGGCTTCGGCGAGGAGCGTCGCTCCGGACGCGCCGGCATGCTCGGGGCGGGAGGTGCCGAAGTGCGCACCGAGATCACCGATGCCGGCGGCCGAGAACAAGGCATCGCACGCGGCGTGGCACGCGACATCGGCGTCGGAATGACCGTCGAGGCCGCGCTCGCCCGGCCAGTGCAGGCCCGCGATCCATAGGTCGCGACCGGCGTGCGGGTCCGCGAAGGCGTGGACGTCGACCCCGACACCGACCCGCGGTACCCCAGACATGGCGCTATTGTGCCGCCTTTGCAAATGGCTGGTTCAGCGCGGAGGTGGCGTCGGCAATGTGATGCCTACCAGCGCGGCGGGCGGCACGTGGCGGCGCCCAGCCGCCAAGACCGGGCTGCGGTCAGGGGCCGTCGCGCAGGACGCGGAAAACCTGCTCGGGAGTCCGGCCGGCGGTGTCGATCACCCGGGCTTCGGGCCAGGCGACGAAGAGTCGCTCGGTGACGTCGCGCCAGGTCGGGAGTACATACCCGGGAATGTCCGCGAGGCGGCCCTCGATCCGGCGACGATGTTCGGTGGCATCGGAGCAGACCAGGCGGATCTCGCAGATCCCGGCGCCCGCCTGCTCCGCGATCTGGCGCAGTGCCACCCGAGTCTGTGGGAGTGGGTTGACCAGGTCTGCGACCACCGAACGGCCCAGGCGCAGCTGGTCGGCGGCCACGGCATACGCGATGGCGTAGCCGGTGGTGCCGGGGTGCTCGAGATCCAGGTCGGTGGTCAAGGCCTGTTCGATCGAGTCGACCCGCACGAGCGTCGCGTCCTCGAAGGCGGCGAGGCGGCGGCTGAGCGTGGTCTTCCCCGTGCCGGGCAGGCCGCCGATCACCCACAGGGTCGGCGTGCGGAGCAGGCGCTCGGCACGTTCGAGATCGTCGGGTGTGGTCACCTTGAAGGCCAGCGGGTCGCCATCGACGACCCGGACGGGTCTGCCGTTTTCCTCCGCCAACCCCGCGTCGTCGGACGCGGCCAAACCGCTCGCATGTGCCGACGTGATCGCGGCCCGGCTGAAGCCCTGCGGGGTCTGGATCGCGCGAACACGGGACCGCTCCGGAGTCGCGATCACCGTGCCCTCGGCGTCGACGACCTTCATGGTGTCGACGACCGCGAGGCCTGGGACGACCGCCTCATGCCCGGCGGCGACGGCGGCGATCACGCGGTCATACACCGATGTGGGTGTCAGGCAGCGGGCGGCGTCATGGATCAGCACGATGTCGATGTCCGGCCCGAGAGCGGCCAGACCGGCCCGCACCGAGTCGGTGCGCTCGGCGCCGCCCGGCACGACGCGTACCCGCCCGCCGGGCTCCCCCAAGGCAGGCGCTGGCGGATCCGGCACCCCCGCCGGGTGACGCGGGCGGGGCGAGGGAGCAGGCGAGCCCTCCCATCCCGGGACGTCGGCAGACAACTCAGCGACATAGGCGGCGGGCGCGACGACGACGACCTGGCGCACGAAGCGGACGGCGAGCGCACCGCATACGGCGTGCTCGAGGATGCGGCGGCCGCCGACGCGAACGAGGGCCTTGGGTTGGGCGGCGCCCAACCGCGTCCCGGAGCCGGCGGCAACGACGACGACGCCGACCCTGGGGTCAGGGTCGGCGCCGGTCAGGACGGGGAAACTGCTCAGGACGCGAGAACCTCATCGAGGATCGACTCGGCCTTGACCTCATCGGTCTTCTCGGCCAAGGCGAGTTCGGAGACGAGGATCTGACGGGCCTTGGCCAGCATGCGCTTCTCGCCGGCGGACAGGCCACGCTCCTTGTCGCGGCGCCACAGGTCACGCACGACCTCGGCGACCTTGATGACATCGCCGGAGGCGAGCTTTTCCAGATTGGCCTTGTAGCGGCGCGACCAGTTCGTCGGCTCCTCGGTGTAGGGCGCGCGCAGCACGTCGAAGACGCGCTCCAGGCCCTCGGCGCCGACGACATCGCGGACACCCACGAGGTCGCAGTTCTCGGCCGGGACTTCGATCGTCAGGTCACCCTGGGCGACCTTAAGTTTCAAGTAGAGCTTTTCTTCGCCCCGTATGACGCGTGTCTTGATCTCCTCGATGAGTGCAGCCCCGTGATGGGGATAGACGACCGTCTCGCCGACCTTGAAAACCATATGTATTTGGCCCCTTTCGCGACGTTCAGTTTATCACGGCGGCGTGTCCGCTTGACGGGTCGCGGGATTCGCGGGAACCCTTCGGCCCCGCACCGGAAATCCGGCAGGCCGCGGCCTGCCTCGTCCCCACCACACCGACCCGCTAGGCTGGCCGTCGTGACCGCCGCACGCACCCCACGCACCCGAGCCGTCGCCGCCCTGGCCGCCCTCGCGGCGAGCACCAGTCTGCTCGGCGGCTGCCAGCTGATCTCCCCTCGCCAAACCGACAAGATGTATGACGCGGGCGATGGCGTCTCGGTCGACGTCGGCGAGATCCAGGTGCGCAACCTGGTCGTCGTGGGCACCAAGGCCGGCGGCGCCGGAACGGTCAGCGCGGCCGTCGGCAACCCGACGGGCGAGGCTGTCACCTTGACGTTCGCCACCGCCGAGGCCAATGCCACCGCGCAGATTCCGGCGCACTCGACCGTCGACTTGTCCAAATCCGACACCAAAGTCGTGCTCAGCAAGGTTGACCAAGCCCCCGGCGACATGACCCAACTGTCGGTCTCCTCGGTGGCCAGCGGGCAGTCCCCCGTGCTCGTGCCGGTCGTGCCGGGCACCGGCTACTACGAGGGCCTCGCCCCGACCACGCCGTAGGGCCGTCGGGGTTGGGGTGGGTCAGGCCTCGAATTTGTAGCCCAGGCCCCGGACGGTCAGGATATGCACCGGATCCTTCGGGGTGTGCTCGACCTTTTTGCGCAGGCGCTTGATGTGCACGTCCAGGGTCTTGGTGTCGCCGACATAGTCGCTGCCCCAGATCCGGTCGATCAACTGTCCCCGGGTCAGGACCCGGCCCTCATTGCGCACCAGGAATTCGAGCAGTTCGAACTCCTTCAACGGCAACGCCACCTGGTCGCCGCGAATGGTGACGACGTGGCGTTCGATGTCGATCGCGACCGGGCCGGCGGCCACCGACGCGGGCACCAATTCCTCGGGCTCCGAGCCGCGGCGCAGGACCGCCTTGATCCGCGCCAGCAGTTCGCGGGAGGAATACGGCTTCGTGACATAGTCGTCGGCGCCCAACTCGAGGCCGACGACCTTGTCGATCTCGGTGTCCTTGGCGGTGAGCATGATGATCGGGACATTCGACTTGGCGCGCAACGAGCGGCAGACGTCGATGCCGCTCATCCCGGGGAGCATCAGGTCGAGCAGCACCAGATCGGCTCCGACCTTCTCGAAGGTTGCGACGCCGTCGGTGCCGGTCTCGGCGACGGAGACCTGATAGCCCTCCTTGCGCAGCAAGTAGGTCAGCGGCTCGGAGTAGGACGGCTCGTCCTCGACGAGGAGGATGTGGTGCCGAGTCATGCGGCGTTCCCTTCGACCGGATGCGAGATGGTGATTCGTGCTTCGGGCAGCGGCAGCCGGATGGTGAACGTCGAGCCCTGGCCCTCTCGGCTCCAGACGCTGACTCCACCCCCGTGGTTGGCGCAGATGTGTTTGACGATCGCCAGCCCCAGCCCGGTGCCGCCGGTGGCGCGGGAGCGGGCGGCGTCGCCGCGATAGAAACGTTCGAAGATCCGTTCCTGTTCGGCGGGCGGTATGCCGCGCCCATGGTCGGTGACGGTGATCGTCACCGCGTCGGCCCCGATCGCCGCGCCGATGCCGACCTCTGTTCCTGCGGGTGAATAGGAGATCGCGTTGCCGATGAGATTGCGCACAGCAGTGACCAGGAGCGAGAGGTCACCGTCCACGACCGTCGCGGGGTCGACCCGCTCGACGATGCGGATGTCCTTGGCCTGCGCCTCGACCTGGGAGATCTCGATCGCCTCCCGGACGACATCGGCGATGCGCACGCGCCGCGCCTCGGTCAGCCCGTCCGCCGACTGCAATCGTGAGAGGTCGACGATCTCCTTGATGAGCTTGCCCAGCCGGGCCGACTCCAGTTGGATCCGCGAGGCGAAGCGCTCAACGGCCTCGGGGTCGTCGCGGGCATCGGCAATGGCCTCGGCAAGCAGCGACAGCCCGCCGACCGGTGTCTTGAGTTCGTGCGAGACATTGACGACGAAGTCGCGTCGCACCTCTTCCACGCGGTGCGCAGAGGTCCGGTCGTCGACGAGGACGAGCACATGAGCGTCGAGCAGGGGCGCCATGCGCACGTGCAGCCAGTTCGGCGCGCGGTGCGCGGTGGCCGGGATCTCGACTTCGACCTCGCGGATCTCACCGTCGCGCAGCACCTGCCGAACCAAGGTGAGCAGCGTGGGTTCGATCAGCCGGTCGCCGCGGATCAGGCCGAGGGCGGCGGCCTCGGGCGAGTTGTTGACGACGCGCTCGCCCCGGTCGAGCACCAAGGCGCTGGACCCGAGCACGGCCAGGACGGCTGATGCGCCGTCGGGGATCGCCGGAGCAACCGGCGGGTGCGCCATCCGGCGCTGCGAGCGCTCGGACACGCGGACGCTGAACACCGACATCGAGCCCAGCAAGACTCCCGCCAGGCCACCGATCAAGGCAGCATTGGTCGGGTCCACGAGCACCAAGGTTACGTGCTGCAAATGCCGTGACTTTCCGGCCGTGGGAAGCTTCCCCACGGCCGCCCGGGGTGTTCACCTCCGGGTCGTCGCCCGTTCACCCGTGGCTGCCACGCTCGACCGGACGGCAAACGTCTGCCCTGGAACTGTTGGAGAAGATCATGCGCACCGCCTTCACCGAAGACCTCGAGCGAATCACCGAGCAGCTTGTCGAGATGACCCGGCTGGCCGGCTCCGCCATCGCCCGCGCGACGACCGCGCTGCTCGATGCCGATGTGACGCTCGCCGACACCGTCATCGCCGCCGACCACGATATCGACCGGCTGCGCGAGGACCTCGACGTTCTCGCGGTCGACCTGCTCGCCCGCCAGAACCCGGTGGCCACCGACTTGCGCACGGTCGTCACGGCGATGCGAATGAGCGCGGACCTGGAGCGGATGGGCGACCTGGCTCGCCACGTCGCCAAGGTGGCCCGCCTGCGCTACCCGGACTCGGCCGTCCCGGCCGATGTCCGAGCGACCGTCGTCCAGATGGGGCAGACCGCCGAGCGGATCGTGGCCAAGGCCGGCTCGGTGATCGCCTCGAAGGACCTCGCCGAGGCGGCGAGCCTGGAGCGCGACGACGACGCGATGGACGCGCTGCACCGGGAGCTCTTCGGCAAGCTCGTGGACGGGCGCTGGGAGCACGGCACCCAGGCCGCCGTCGATGTCACGCTCGTCGGCCGGTACTACGAGCGCTTCGCCGACCATGCCGTCTCGGTGGCCCGCCGGGTGACCTTCCTGGTGACCGGCGACTGGGACGCGACCATCGACCGCGAGGACGAGGAGGACGCCCAAGTGGCGTCGCACACCGGGGCCTGAGCCCGCGGCATACGTGCAGTGACAGATTTCCCGCCCGATGCCCTAAACCCCTTGTGCGCGCGGGAAAACTTCCCCAGCTCTCAAGGGGTTTTCCTATGCGTACGTCCTTGCGCTCAACCTTTTGCGCCCTCCGACCTCTAGATAGGCAGGCCGGGCACTCGGCATAGGCGAAGGAGGAGCGTTGGAAACCGCTGCGGAGGAGGAGTTTCGCGACTTCGTCCAGGCACGGTGGCAGCCCCTGGTGCGCACCGCAATCTTGCTGGCGGGTGATCAGGGACGCGCTGAGGACCTGGTGCAGCAGACGCTGGTGATCGTCCATCGCAAGTGGCGGCACATCGAACCCGGTGCCCGGTCGGCGTATGCCCGCGCGGTCCTGGTCAACGAGTCCGCATCGTGGTTCCGGTGCCGGCGCCACACCGAGGTCCCGCTCGACTGCGCCGGTCAGGGCGCGTGGACGCCACGCCGGATCGGTCCCTGCTCTTTGCGGACCTCACGGTCGCGTCCCTTCGCGCGGACGGAAGAACCTACGCCCTGACGGATGCGGCGTCCGACCCGCTTGGTCTGCACTCCGGGTCGTGACCGCGTGACCCGATCAGAACGTCGACGTCGGGCGGTAGGCGCTGACTTGGACGGCGTCCTCGCTGAAGCCGACGCTGCGATACACCCGGCCAGCGGGATTGACGCTCTCGGTGACGATCACCCAGCGCGTCGTGCCGCCCTCGCCCGCCCATCGGGCGGCACGGCCGAGCAGGTGACCGGCGAGCCCCTGGCGACGGTGGTCGGGATGGGTGCCGACGGCCTGATAGCGGCAGAGGTCGTCACAGCGCACGATGCCGAGGTAGGACGCCAGCTCGCCCGCGGGATCGAAGGCGCCGAACCATTGGGCCAGGCCGCGGTCGACCAGTTCGCGGCGCAGTGCTTGCTGGGCGGTGAGATAGTCACGGTGCTCGGCCTCGGGGAACCTTGCGTCCCAGCGGTTTTCGGCGATGTTGAGGGCAAGCAGAGCGGCCCAGTCGCGGTCATCGGCAAAGGGGCGGGCGGCATACGGCTCGGGCAGCGGACGCTGCTCGGGGAGAGTCGCCGTCGTCAGGACGTCGTCGGTGCCCACGTCGAGCCCAAGGCGGGCATACGGCTCGACGAGCGGGAGACGGGGCAGACCGAGGGCGAGGTGGGTGGCGCCGGGGAACTCGCGCGCGAAAATCTCGGCCCAGCGTCGAGCGTCGTCCGCCGCGCCCGGGTCGGTCACGAGCAGGAAGTTGCCCCAGTGGAAGAGCGGGTTGCGCGGCGTGCGGATGACCAGATGGTCGCCGCCGTCGGTGATCTGCGAGCCGGTATGCCGCAGGATCGCCAGGTCCGTCCGCCAGCCGGCCGAGAGTGTCACTAGGCCCGGACGGTTTCGCATGGCAAACCCCTCGTTCGCATGGGGAGCCTGCCCTTGCGAAGGAGGCAGGAAAGCGCCGAGCCTCGCGTCGCTCGGCACGTGGGGTTGACCGGCATCAGGCTCACTCCGTTCGCGAGGCCGGTTCGGGCGGGAAAGCTGGCGACCCGTAGCGGCTACTTCTTGCCCTGGTTGGCGACGGCGGCGGCAGCAGCGGCGGCGGCCTCGGGGTCGAGGTAGCGGCCCGGGCCGGTGGGCATGAAGTCCTCGCCGAGTTCATAGACCAAGGGCATGCCGGTGGGGATGTTGAGGCCCGCGATGTCGTCATCGGAGATGCCGTCCAGGTGCTTGACCAGGGCGCGCAGCGAGTTGCCGTGGGCGGTGACTAGGACGACCTTGCCGTCGCGCAGATCGGCTTGGATCTCGTTCTCCCAGTAGGGCATCATCCGGGGGATGACATCCTTGAGGCACTCGGTCAGGGGCACGTCGACGCCGGCATAGCGCGGGTCGCCGGACTGGTCGAACTCGCTGCCTTTCTCGATCGGCGGGGGCGGGGTGTCGAAGCTGCGCCGCCAGAGCATGAACTGCTCGTCGCCGTACTTCTCGCGGGTCGCCGCCTTGTCCAGGCCCTGCAGCGCGCCATAGTGGCGCTCGTTGAGGCGCCAGTTGCGCCGCACGGGGATCCAGTGCCGGTTGCACGCGTCGAGTGCGATATTGGCGGTGGTGATGGCCCGCCGAAGCACCGAGGTGTGCACGACGTCCGGCAGCAGGCCGGCCTCGTCGAGCATCACGCCGCCTCGCGCCGCCTCGGCCCGGCCCTTCTCAGTCAGGTCGACATCGACCCACCCGGTGAAGAGATTCTTTTGGTTCCAGTCGGATTCGCCATGCCTCAGAAGGATCAGCGTGTACGTCATACAGCCAGCCTAGTGGGGGTCGACCGGTAGCGGTTGGGGGGCATAAGCGGGGTCGTTCTCGCTGCCCGCGAGCACGGGGCGGAAGGCTTCGAGATTGGCCAGCGACTCCCCACGCGCGACGCGCCAGGCCCATTCCTTCTTCATCGAGGTGAGAAAACCGAGGACGAGCAACTCGTTGAAGGGTGCGTCCGACGCCTCGAGGACGACACCGAGCAGGTGGTCGAGATAGTCCGCATCGATCAGGCGAGCCGGATAGCGGCCGGTGACATAGACATCCCCGGCGCGATCGATGGCATACGCGAGTCCGGGCAGGCGCAGGTTGCGGCGCAGCAGGTGCTTGTAGACCTCGGCGTGGTTCTCGTCCGGATTGCGGATGACGAAGGCCGACAGCAGCAGCGTGTCGCCGGCGATGGTGAGCGCGGTGACGGTCTTGAGCTTGCGTTCGCCGGGCAGGGTCGCGACGAACTGCCCGGGCTCGAGGCCTGGCTCCCACTCGATGCCGAGATCGTCGAGGGTGGCCGGGATGACCTGCGCCAGTGGCATGCCGTCCGCGCTCACGGCTGCACCGCGGTCGGTGCCCCGGCGGGGGTCTGCTGGGCGTCGAAGGGGACGGGTGCGTGCTCGACCATGGCTCGTTCATACACCGCAATCAGCCGATCCACCGTTGCCTCCCAGCCGAAATCTTGCGCGTGCTGCGCGCCGCGCCGCCCGAGCTCGGCTCGGCGGGCTGGGTCGGCGAGCAGGTCGGCGAGCACGCCAGCCCAGACGCCCGGGTCGTGGCCACGGACCAGCACGCCACCGGGACCAACCGCATCGGGCAGTCCGCCGACGTCCGCCGCCACCACCGGGGTGCCGCAGGCGCAGGCTTCGATGGCGACCAGGCCGAAGGACTCGCTGTAGGACGGGACGACGACCACGTCGGCGGCGCGATACCACTGAGCGAGCAGTGCTCGGCTGGTCGGCGGAGTGAAGACCACGCGCTCGCCCAGGCCGAGCCCGTCGGCGAGGTCGCGCAGCGCCTCGGGCTGACCAGCGCCATTGCCGCTGGCGCCGCCGAGGATGACGACCCTGAGCCGTCCGGCGAGGTCGGGGTCGGCGCGCACCAATCGGGCCGCAGCCTTCACCACGACGTCGGGCGCCTTCAGCGGCTGGATCCGGCCGACAAAGAGCAGGAGCACGTCGTCGGCCGCGAGACCGACAGTCTCGCGGGCGGCGGCCCGGTCGCCGGGGGCGAAAACCTCGAGGTCAACACCCGGGGTGACGATCTCGATTTTGGCCGGGTCGGCGGCATACAGCTCGATGAGTTCGCGGGCCTCCTGAGCGGTGTTCGCGACGAGTGCGTCCGCCGCCTCGACGACCTGGACCTCGCCGATCTCGCGACCCGGGGGCTCCGGGCTGTCGCCCTCGCCGAGGTGGGCGTTCTTGACCCGCGCCATCGTGTGCATCGTATGGACGAGGGGGACATGCCAGCGATCGGCGGCCAGCCAGCCCACCTGGCCCGAGAGCCAGTAGTGAGAGTGGATGACGTCGAAGTGGCCTTCGGGCCGGCGCGCGCCCTCGCGCATCACACCAGCGGCGAAGGCGCACAGCTGACCGGGGAGGTCGAGTTTCTGCAGCCCCTCGAAGGGGCCGGCGACGATATGCCGGATGTTGAGCCCAGGCTCGGGGACCGCGAGCGGCTCCTGCGTGGATGCCGTTGTGCGCGTGAAGATTTCTACCTCGATGCCGCGGCGGGCCAGGCGTCGGGCCGTCTCGAGGACATAGACGTTGAGGCCGCCGGCGTCACCGGTGCCGGGTTGAGCGAGCGGTGAGGTGTGGAGGCTGATCATGGCCACACGGCATACGGGCACGGTCATGAGGCGCTCCGATCGGGAGGGGCGGCGCGGCGCATGAGCAGCAGGCTGCTGCGTTCGGACCACACGTGGACGTCGATGCGCCCGGTCTCGCGCAGGTCGAGCGCTCGCACGACGTCGGTGGGGCGCACGGTCAGGTCAGCGCCGCGTTGGGAGGTGAAGGTCGTGCGCTCGCCGAGCGGGCCGAGCCACCACGCGCGGCGGCGGAGGTTGCGCCCGTCCAGGCCGGGGGTGTAGCCGGTGACTTCGTAGTCCGAGGTGAGGTGCCAGACCAGGGCGGAGGCGCCGGGGACGCGCGCGGCGAGGCTGACGTCGGTGCCTTCGGAGGTAACGTCGATGGTCAGGGGCATCTCGTGCGTGGCGTCGTAGACGATGCCGGTGTAGCGGGCCCGATTGGCGGTCGTCGCGACCGCGTCGATGCGGACATTGCTGACGATGGTCTCGGAGTGCTCGACACGGCGCCCGCCACTGCCGGTGACCGTGCCGATCACCGCCGAGATGGGCGAGCCCTTGATAACCGTAAGAAAAAGGTCGCCGCTGGGGTCGGTGATGCGCAGGCCGGAGGCGTAGAGACTGACGCTGTGGCCGCCGGCCAAGGTGGCGATGCCGGTGGCGGAATCGGCGACCGTGAGCAGGCTGGGGTTGGTGACGTGGACGCCGCTGTCCTTGCCGATCAGTCCCGGCACGAAGGTCTGGATGGCCAGGGCGAGCACGCCGAGGACCGCGAGGGTGAAGGCGATCATGCTCTTGCTCACCCCGCGCTCCGAGCGGCGCAGCCAGGACATCGGGTTCAGGGTATGTCCGCGGGCTCCGTGCCCTAACCTCTGCTAGCAGAGGTTAGGGGTCGTCCAGCAGGGTTGACCATGCTCGACGTCACCTAAACCCTGCTAGTAGAGGTTAGGGACTGGGGGCCATGAAGCCGGTCGGGGCCATCACCCGCGGGACGACGAACCCCAACCGGTTGCGGCGCTGCGACAGGTGGCTCGCGGGACCGCAGGGGTGGCGGTTGCGGGCGGCCTCGGCACCCCCGATCGTCGTCGACCTCGGGTATGGCGCCTCCCCCGTCACCGCGGTCGAGTTGCGCGACCGGCTGCGGGCGGTGCGCGCCGACGTCGAGGTGGTCGGCGTTGAGATCGACC
>NZ_DAOQZV010000044.1:0-17450 GCF_035343835.1 Nostocoides sp.
CGGCGCCCTGGGCGACGAGTGCCGCATTGGCGCGCGAGAAGGGCCGCGAGCCGAAGAAGCCGGAGTGCGCCGACAGCGGCGAGGGGTGCGCGCTCTCGATGGCGGCGGTCGCCCCGAGCCGGGGGCGGAGGTTGCGCGCGTCCCGCCCCCACAGGATCGCCACGAGTGGGCCGCCGCGCACCACGAGCGCGTCGATCGCGCACTCCGTGACCTCCTCCCAGCCCTTCCCGCGGTGCGAGGCAGACGCGCCGGGCCGCACCGTGAGCACGCGGTTGAGCAACAGCACGCCCCGATCCGCCCATGGCGTCAGGTCGCCGGTCGTCGGCGCGGGTAGGCCGAGGTCGGTCTGCAACTCGCGGTAGATGTTCTCCAGGCTGCGCGGGATCGGGCGCACATCGGGCGCCACCGAGAAGGAGAGCCCCACCGGATGCCCCGGCGTCGGATAGGGATCCTGCCCGACGATCAACACCCGCACCGCGTCCATCGGGGCGGCAAACGCCCGCAGCACCAGTGGCCCGGCCGGGAGGTAGCCGCGGCCGGCCGCGATCTCCGCGCGCAGGAACTCGCCCAACTCAGCGATTACCTCCGCGACCGGCGCCAGCGCTGCCGCCCACGAGGGGTGGACGAGGTCGGGGAGCGGGCGCGCCGCCATACCTTCTCCTTCTCGCCGGTGAACGGCTATGTCCCGAGGACGTATGCCGCTGGCAGGCTATCCCGGTGATCTCACCGCGCGCCGGCATCCTGTTCGATCTCGACGGCACCCTCGTCGACACCATCCCGCTGATCCTCGCCTCCTTCGACCACGCGCTCACCCAGGTCGTCGGCGAGACCCGTCCGGAGCCGGTGATCCGCAGCTGGATCGGGCGTCGGCTGGGCGAGGTGTTCGAGGACGAATACCCCGATCACGCCCGCGAGCTCGAACGCGTCTACATCGAGTGGAATCTCGCCCAGGCGGCCCGCCTGATTCGCCGCTACCCGGGGATCGACGCCCTGGTCAGGGACCTGAACGAGGCGCAGGCTCGCTTCGGCGTGGTCACCTCCAAGCGGTTGACGACGGCCGAGGACGCGCTGCGCCTGAGCGATCTCAAGGGTCGGATCGAACTGCTGGCGACCATGGAGTCGACGTCACAGCACAAGCCCGACCCGGCGCCCCTGCTCCATGGCGCGGCCCGGCTCTCCACGCCGGTCGAGCGGTGTGTCTATGTCGGCGATGCCGTGGTCGACATCCGCGCCGCCCAAGCCGCCGGTATGCCGTCGATCGCCGTGACCTGGGGCGCCGGCGCGCGCGATGACCTCGTCGCGGCCGGGCCCGACCACGTGATCGATGACGTGGCCGCGCTGCATGCCGTGTTGTTGGGGTGATATCCGGCGTTGCCGGGTGTCAGCAGGCGGCGGGTTTTCGGGAGTTCGAGGGGCCGGTGGTAATCTCGGTCACCGTGTGTGGCGCAGGCGCTCCGTTCGCCGCGTCGGCGGGCAGCCAGGGGGCAGCAGCCGCAATCGAGACATTCAGGGAAGGCTGATCCATGGCGCAAACTGTGCCCTCCACGCTGACGCACCTGCAGCGGCTCGAGGCCGAGGCAATCCACATCATGCGGGAGGTCGTGGCCGAGGCGGAGAACCCGGTGATGCTTTACAGCATCGGCAAGGACTCCGCGACGATGCTCCACCTCGCCCGCAAGGCCTTCTACCCCGCGCCACCCCCCTTCCCGCTGCTCCACGTCGACACGACGTGGAAGTTCAAGGCGATGTACGAGTTGCGCGACAAGGCCGCCCGCGAGGCCGGCATGGAGCTGCTCGTCTACCAGAACCCGGAGGCCAAGGAGAAGGGGATCAATCCCTTCGATCACGGCCCGCTGCATACGGACATGTGGAAGACCGAGGGCCTGAAGCAGGCGCTCGACAAGTGGGGTTTCGACGCAGCCTTCGGCGGCGGCCGGCGCGATGAGGAGAAGTCGCGCGCCAAGGAGCGCGTCTTCTCCTTCCGCAACTCCCGCCACCAATGGGACCCCAAGAACCAGCGCCCCGAGCTGTGGAAGCTCTACAACGCCCGCAAGCACCCGGGCGAGTCGATGCGCGTCTTCCCGCTCTCGAACTGGACCGAGCTCGACATTTGGCAGTACATCCACCTCGAGGGCATCGAGATCGTCCCCCTCTACTTCGCCGCCGAGCGGCCCGTGGTCGAGCGCGACGGCCTGACGATCATGGTCGACGACGACCGTATGCCGTTGGCTCCCGGCGAGGTGCCGCAGCTACGTAGCGTGCGCTTCCGCACCCTGGGGTGCTACCCGCTGACCGGTGCGGTCGACAGCACAGCCCACACCTTGCCCGAGGTCATCCAGGAGATCCTGCTGACCACGACGTCCGAGCGCCAGGGTCGTGCGATCGACCACGACAGCGCCGCGTCCATGGAGAAGAAGAAGCAGGAAGGCTACTTCTGATGACGACGACCGACGAGCCGATCTACCAGGTCGAATCCCTTATCGCCGAGGACATCGACGCCTATCTCGACGCGCACCAGCACAAGACGATGCTGCGCTTCATCACCTGCGGGTCGGTCGATGACGGCAAGTCCACCCTGATCGGGCGGATGCTCTACGACTCGCACATGATCTTCGAGGACCACCTGCAGGCGCTGGAGTCCGACTCCAAGCGCGTCGGCACCCAGGGCGAAGCGATCGACTTCGCGCTGCTGGTCGACGGCCTCGCCGCCGAGCGCGAGCAGGGCATCACCATCGATGTCGCCTACCGCTTCTTCGGCACCGAGAAGCGCAAGTTCATCGTCGCCGACACCCCCGGCCACGAGCAGTACACGCGCAATATGGTCACCGGCGCCTCGACCGCCGAGCTCGCCGTCATCCTCATCGACGCGCGCAAGGGTGTGCTGACCCAGACCCGCCGTCACAGCTTCCTCGCGCACCTGATCGGCATCCGGCACATCGTGCTTGCCGTCAACAAGATGGACCTCGTCGACTACAGCAAGGACCGCTTCGAGGAGATCGTCGCCGCCTATCGCGACTTCGCCGACTCGATCGGGATCGCCGACTTCACGGCCATTCCGATCTCGGGCTTCCTGGGCGACAACATCACCACCCATTCGCCGAACACGCCGTGGTACACCGGCACCACGCTGATGAATCACCTCGAGACGGTCGAACTCGACCAGACCCTCGACCAGGCACGTCCGTTCCGTATGCCGGTCCAGCGCGTCACGCGCCCCGACCTCAACTTCCGCGGGTTCGCGGGCACGATCGCCAATGGCATCGTCAAGGTGGGTGACTCGGTGCGCGTCCTGCCGTCGAACAAGACGTCAACGGTCGCGCGGATCGTCACCTTCGACGGCGACCTCGAAGAGGCCGTCGTCGGGCAGGCCGTCACCTTGACCCTCGAGGACGAGATCGACTGCTCGCGCGGCGATGTCCTCGTGCTCGACTCGGCCCCGGCCGAGGCGGCCGACCACTTCGAGTGCCACCTGGTGTGGATGGACGACGCCGAGATGCTTCCCGGCCGTCCCTATTGGATCAAGATCGGCACGACGACGGTCACCGCGCAGTTCGAGCGCCCGAAGTACGCCATCAATGTCAACACCATGGACCACATGGCAGCAAAGACATTGGGGCTCAACGCGATCGGCGTCGTGACCTTCTCCACCGACCGGCCGGTCGTCTTCGAGCCGTATACCCAAAGCCACGACCTCGGTGGCTTCATCGTCGTCGACAAGATGACCAACGCGACCGTCGCCGCGGGCATGATCCACTTCGCGCTGCGTCGGGCGAAGAATGTCGCCTGGCAGGCCCTGGACATCGACCGCAGCCACCACGCTCGGATGAAGCACCAGGCCCCGGCGGTCGTCTGGCTGACCGGGCTCTCGGGCTCCGGCAAGTCCGAGGTCGCCAACGAGCTGGAGGTGCAGTTGGCGCGGATGAACCGGCATACCTTCCTGCTCGACGGTGACAACATCCGGCACGGGTTGTCCAAGGATCTCGGCTTCGACGACGCCGACCGCGTCGAGAATGCGCGGCGCCTGGCGGAGGTTGCCAAGCTGATGACCGACGCCGGCCTGATCGTCATCGTCTCCTCGATCTCGCCCTTCACCGCCGAGCGGCGGATGGCGCGCGACCTGATCGCGGACGGCGAGTTCGTCGAGGTCTTCGTCGACCTGCCGCTCGAAGAGGCGGAGAAGCGCGATACCAAGGGCCTCTATGCCCGCGCCCGCGCCGGTGAGCTCACGCACTTCACGGGCGTCAACAGCCCGTATGAAGCGCCCACCGCCGCCGAGGTCCGCATCGACGCGCTCACCACCAGTCCGAAGGACGCTGCGGCCGAGATCATCGCCCGCCTGATCCCCTGACCGACCCGATGCGCCTGCTGCTGATCCGGCACGGACAAACGCCGAGCAATGTGGTCGGCGCACTCGACACCGCCCGGCCTGGCGCCGACCTGACCGACCTGGGTCGGCGCCAGGCCGCGGCCTTGCCCGCGGCGCTCGCGGGTGAGCCGATCAGCGCGGTCTACGCTTCGCCGCTGGTGCGCACCCAACAGACCGCTGCGCCTCTGGCAGCAGCCCTCGGCCTGTCCGTCGAGGTCATCGAGGGCATCGAGGAGATCAGCGCCGGCGACCTGGAGATGGCGAGCGACTCTACGGCGATCGAGACCTATGTCGGCACCGTCGCGGCCTGGGTGCTCGGTGACCTCGACCGGGTGATCCCTGGCGGGTCGAGCGGACATGACTTCCTGGCGCGCTACGACGCGGCCCTCACCGCGATCGCGGCAGCTCACGGCCCGGACGCCACGGTGGCCGTCGTCAGCCACGGCGCCGCCATCCGCGGCTACGCCCTGTTGCGTGCGGGAGCGGACCGGGTGGCGGAGTTCGGCACGCTGCGCGTGCACAACACCGGACTCGTCGCCCTCGATGGCAGCCCGGCCACTGGTTGGCGGGTCGCGCTCTGGCGGACCGAGCCGCTCGGCGGCGCGGGCCTCGACCGCGACACCGGCCACGATGTCACTGGAGACTCGGCACTCCAGCCACCTTCGCCTTGACCTTCAGAGCATCGTCTGGACGTCGCGGAGGGTGGCCGCGAAGTCGACCAGGGCGAGCGTGCCGTCCGGTGGGCCGTGGGGGGAGAGCGCGCACACCGCGACCCGGTGGGCGCCGCCGGCGTCGGCAAGCTCAGTGACAGCCTGGGCAATCTGCTCGGCCGGGGCGGTGATGTGGGCGGCGGCAAAGACGATCGCATCTGGCGGCCCCAGGATGCCTGCGGCAGTGCGGGCTTCGTGTGCGATGGTCAAGCCCCGGCGTAGTTGAGCTGGGGTCGTGCCGCCGGTGAAGATCACGCCATCACCGATTTCGCCGGCCAGCGCAAGGGTTTTCGGGCCCTCGGCGCCGACGAGCAGGGGCACTCTCGTCGCGGTCGGGTGCCGCAACTGCACGCGATCAAGAGCGACATACCGGCCCGTCATCGTGACCGATTCACCGTCGAGCAGCGCCCGCAGCGCGCCCCCATATTCGCGCAGCAGAGTCAAGGGGGAGGCGGCTCGTACGCCCGCCTGGCCCATCCAGTCCAGGACGCCGTGGCCGATCCCCGGCAACAGCCGGCCGGGGTGCAATCGCTCGAGCGTGGCGAGCTCCATCGCCATGAGGGCGACATTGCGCAGGGGCACCGGCAACAAGCCGATGCCGACGCGCAGCCGGTCGGTGGCGGCGAGCGCGGCTGCCGCGCAAGAGATTCCGCCCTCGGCAAAGCAGTCCTCCCACAGCCACAGCTCCGGTAGGCCCGCCTCTTCAGCCGCCCTGGCGACATTCAGCAGGTGCTCGGGAGGCTGGTCCGGGGGAAAGATGAGACCGAGTTCGACCATCGGCCGACGTTAGCAAGGTGGCGCACATCTCGTCGTCGCGGACCGGCGACCCGGTTGGCGGGAGCCTCGCTCAGTCGGTCGCAGCGTCGCGGGGTGCGGCGATGATGACGCGCTCGATCCGGTCGGTCAGCACCTCGCGGCCGCGGGCGGCTAGGCCGGCGTCGGTGATCAAGATGTCGACGGCGTCCAGGCCGACGATGGTGCCCAGGCCGATAACGCCCCATTTGGTGTGATCGGCCACGACACAGACACTGCGCGCGGAGCCGATCAACGCCCGATTAGTCTCCGCCTCAACGAGATTCGGCGTCGTCAAGCCCGCCCGAGGGTCGATGCCGTGGCAGCCGAGAAAGAGCAGGTCGACGTGCAGCGTGCGCAGCGCGCCCACCGCGATCGGCCCGACCAGCGCCTCACTCGGGGTGCGCGTTCCGCCGGTCAAGACGACCGTGTGCCCGCTGATCGCGGCGGTGTCACCGAGCACCTGCGCGGCCGGGATCGAGTTCGTCACGATGGTCAGGTCGGGGACGTGGCGCAACTGCCGCGCCAATTCGACCGTCGTGGTGCCCGCCGACAGCGCGATGGCCGCACCCGGGTCCACCAACTCGGCAGCCTGCGCGGCGATCGCCCGTTTGGCCGACTGCATCAGCGCCGACTTGGCGAGGAAGCCCGGCTCGTCGGTGCTCGGGGGGAGCGCGGGCATCCCGACATGCCCGATCGCCACCGCGCCGCCGTGCACCCGCTCGAGCAAGCCGCGCCGCGCCAGTTGTTCGATGTCTCGGCGGATCGTCATGTCCGAGACGGCGAGTTCGGAGACCAAGTCCGCAACGCGAACTGCCCCGGACTCGGCGACCCGCTCGACGATGCGGGCGTGGCGCTGGCTGGCGAGCATGGCTACTCCTCTCGAAGGACGGCGACCCCTCCGGCCGTCAAGGCGGCGTGACCGTCGGTCACGGCTCCGGTCAATACGTCAAAACCACTGAGCGGCACGGTGATCGGGTCGTCGGTGTGGTTGAGCAGGAAGACCCAGGATCGCCCGTCGGCCGCGCGCCGGCGGATCGCCTCAACGCCCACCGGCAACTCCGCGACCACGGGGCCGACGCCCGCGGCCTCGGTGATCGACGCCAGCACATTGGCCAATGCGGCCTCGTCGGGCAGTGTGCCGAGATACCACGCGGCACCCGATCCCGTATGCCGGCGGGCAAGCGCCACGGAGCCGGCGCAGGGGCCGCCGGCATACGTCCACAGCGGCGCGGCGTCGGTCACCGCGCACCACTCCGACCAGCGGCGCCCGGTGCCCACGTCCGCGCCCGCCGTATCCGCCCCGGTGGCGGCTGCACCGGCTTCGTTCGACCTTCCCGGGCCGGCGGCCAGCAGTCCGACCTCGTCACCGTCCAGCAGCGGGTTGAACTCTTCGACGCGCACGCCGAGCAGCTCACGGAAGGCGCCCGGATAACCGCCGAGCCGGATGTGGTCGTGCTCGTCGGAGATGCCGGAGAAGTAGGTGACGAGCACCTGGGCCCCGGCCTCCGCGGCGGCGGCGATGGCCGCGGCATGCTCGTCGGTGACCAGATAGAGCGTCGGAACGACGATCACCCGATAACGCGACAGATCCGCAGACGGGTGCACGACATCGGCGGTGATCCCCATGTCCCGCAATGACTTATGCACGGCTTGCGCCATCTCCGGGTAGTCGGCGGCAGCGCTGGGCATTGCCGGACCGGAGGCCGCCCACAGCGCCTGGAAGTCGTAGAGGATCGCGACCGCGGCCTCTACCCGCGAGCCGGCGACCTCGCCGAGCGCGGCGGCGGCGGCGCCCAAACGGCATACCTCCGCGAAGCGCGCACTGTCCGCGCCCGCGTGCGGAACGAGCGCGGAGTGCCACTTCTCGGCACCCGCGCGCGAGGCGCGCCACTGGAAATAGCCGATCGTGTCCGCGCCATTGGCGACATGGGTCAGGCTGTCGTGGATCGTCCCGCCGAGCGGCTTGGCCGGATTGACCGGCTGCCAGTTCACCGCGCTCGTCGAGTGCTCCATGAGCAACCACGGTGCACCGCCGGCGAGCCCGCGGGTGACCGCTCCTTGGAAGGACAACTCGGCGGTCGCGTTCGGCAAGGCCGCGACGCGGTAATGGTCGGTGGAGACGACGTCCTGCTCGGGCGCCCACTGGTTGTAGTCGAGCAGCCGGAAGCCGGTCATCGTCATGAAGTTCGTCGTCACCGGCACGCCGGGGGAGAGGTCGGCCAGAATCGTCCGTTCGCCGCGATAGAGCCCGAGCAGGGTGTCGGAGCCGAAGCGGTGGTAGTCGAGCACCTGGGTAGGGTTGTGAAAGGTCGGCGTGCGGCGCGGCGGGAGCACCTGCTCGAAGTCCGTATAGCGCTGACTCCAGAACGCCGTCCCCCATGCGTGATTCAGCGCATCCGTTGTGCCGTAACGGTTCTGCAGCCAGGTGCGGAAGGCTGCCGCACAGGTGTCGCAGTAGCACGGCAGGTTGTGGCAGGCATACTCGTTGGAGATGTGCCACATCGCCAGCGCCGGGTGTGAGTGATAGCGCTGGGCGAGTTGCGTCACCAGCGCGCGCGAGGCATCGGCGAAGATCGGGCTGCTCGGACACCAGCTCTGCCGGCTGCCGGGCCACATGATCACCCCGTCCGCGGTGCGCGGCAGGATGTCCGGGTATGCCGTGGTCAGCCACGGCGGCGGGCTCGCCGTCGCCGTCGCCAGGTCGACCGCGATGTCCGCCTCGGCCATCAGGTCCATGACGTCATCAAGCCAGCCGAACTCGTACTCGCCCTTGTGCGGCTCGAGCCATGACCACGAGAACACCCCGAGCGTGACAAAGGAGACGCCCGCCCGATGCATCAGGTCGACGTCCGCGCGCCAGATCGCGCGGGGCCATTGCTCGGGGTTGTAGTCGCCGCCATACGCCAGGCGGCCGGTGGGCCAGGCTCGCATGACGACGAGCCTTGCGACGAATCAAACGTTTGTCAACAGGTATGGACAGAATGTCTGGGGGATGGTGGCGCAATTGTTTCCCCGAGGGTGTTGACAGGCGCCCTGGCGGCGGGCCATGCTTCGCTTACCCGTGATCGCTTCTGGTGATTACTGTTCGATAACGGAGCGCACTCAAAGGAGAGAAGCCCATGCCCCGTCCCGCAACCTTCGAGGAATACCTCGCCTCCCTGGTTCCCCCCTCGGTCCGGGGCCTGGACCGGCGCACCCTGCTGACCGGCGGTGTCGCCCTCAGCGCGCTCACCCTGGCCGGGTGCGGCGGCAGCGACAGCACGACGACCTCGGGCTCGACGGGCACAGCGTCCGGGTCCGGCGGCTCGACGGCCGCCGCGACCGGTGAGGTCACCCTCGGCTCCAACCAGTCCGACGCCGTGCCGAAGGCGGCCATCCAGGGCGTCATGGACGCCTTCCAGAAGGCCAACTCCGGTCTGACCGTCAAAGTCAACACGGTCGACCACAACACCTTCCAAGAGAACATCAACAATTACCTGCAAGGCAGCCCGGACGACGTCTTCATGTGGTTCGCCGGCTACCGGATGCGCTTCTTCGCCAGCCAGGGCCTCGCCGGTGACATCTCCGACGTCTGGACCGGCATGCAGGGCCTGAACGACGCCCTGAAGAAGTCGTCGACGGGCGACGACGGCAAGCAGTACTTCATGCCGTCGACCTACTACCCCTGGGCGCTCTTCTACCGCAAGTCGATGTGGCAGGAGAAGGGCTACGAGATCCCCAAGACGCTCGATGAGCTCAAGACCCTCGGCGCAAAGATGAAAGCCGACGGCCTGGCCCCGATCGCCTTCGGCGACAAGGACGGCTGGCCGGCCATGGGCACCTTCGACGCCATCAACATGCGCGTCAACGGCTACGACTTCCACGTCAACCTGATGGCCGGCAAGGAGGACTGGGCCGGGGACAAGGTCAAGAAGACCTTCGACACCTGGAAGGGCCTGCTCGAGCTGCACCAGCCCGACAGCCTCGGCCGCACGTGGCAAGAGGCCGCGCAGAGTCTGCAGCAGAAGAAGTCCGGCATGTACCTCCTCGGCATGTTCGTCGCCCAGCAGTTCGAGAAGGGCGCCGAGCAGGACGACCTCGACTTCTTCACCTTCCCCGAGATCGACTCGGCCATCGGTGCCGACGCCATCGAGGCACCGATCGACGGCTACATGATGAGCGCCAGCCCCAAGAACGACGCCGGCGCCAAGGCTCTGCTGAAGTATGTCGGCGGCGCCGAGGCCCAGGGGCTGGCCGTCAAGTCCGACCCGAGCGTCATCGCGACGAATAGTGGGGTCGACACCAGCGGCTACACGGCTCTGCAGAAGAAGGCCGTCGAGTTCGTCGCGTCGGCGAAGTCGATTGCCCAGTTCATGGACCGCGACACCCGCCCCGACTTCGCCTCCACGGTGATGATCCCGGCCATCCAGGACTTCATCAAGAACCCGAACGACATCGACGGGCTCACCAAGAACATCCAGGCCCAGAAGGTCAGCATCTTCGGATCGTGACCCAGGACGTAGGCCGCGCCGGCACGCACGTGGCCGGCGCGGCATGCGGCAATCACCTTGGAGAGTAAGGGGCTCACATATATGGCGCGGTACAAGGGGATCAACCAACTGTCCGGGGTCGACCGCATCATCGTCGCCTTGATGATCATCATCCCGACAATCCTCGTCGTCTGGTTGGTATGGCTGCCAGCCATCGGGTCGGTGTTGTTGTCCTTCACCAACTGGAATGGCATCGGCCCGATCGGTGATGCCAAGTGGATGGGGATGAAGAACTACCACGATGTGGTGACGATCTATCCACCCTTCTGGCCGGCGGTGCGGCACAACCTCATCTGGCTGGCCGTGACCTTCCTGCTCGCGACTCCCTTCGGGATGTTCCTCGCGGTGCTTCTCGATAAGGAGATGCGTGGCTCGCGCGTTTACCAGACGGCCTTCTATCTGCCGGTTGTGCTCTCGCTCGCGCTCGTCGGCTTCATCTGGCAGCTGATCTACAGCCGCGACCAGGGCCTGATCAACGGACTGACCGGGTCCACCATCGACTGGTACGGCGACCCGAAGTACAACCTGTGGTCGGCGTTGATTGCCGCGTGCTGGCGGCATACCGGCTACATCATGCTGCTCTATCTGGCCGGCTTAAAGGGTGTCGACGTTTCGCTGCGTGAGGCCGCGCGAGTGGACGGGGCGAGCGAAAAGCAGACCTTCTTCAAGATCGTCTTTCCGGTGCTCGCGCCGATCAACATCATCGTCTTGGTGGTCTCGGTCATCGAGTCCCTGCGGGCCTTCGACCTGGTCTGGGTCATCAACAAGGGCCGCAACGGCCTGGAGCTGATCGCCACCCTGGTCACCCAAAACATCGTCGGGGAGGCGAGCCGGATCGGCTTCGGGTCGGCGCTGGCGACCTTCATGTTGCTGATCTCCTCGGTTTTCATCGTCATCTATTTGCGCATCGTGATGAAGGAGCAGCGGTGAGTAACGTCAACGGCGATCTCGCCGTCGTGCCCGTGGCCACGCAGAACCCGCTCAAGGTAAGCAAGACGGCAACGGGGTCGGGTAAAGCCAGCCGGCCCACCCAGATTTTCCTCGTGGTGATGGCGCTGATCTGGTTCTTCCCCGTCTTCTACGCAATCCTCAACAGTTTCCGCGACTATGCGTATACCGCCAAGCACGGCTATGTCTCTTTCGGTGGCTTCACCATGGAGAACTACAAGAACGCCTGGGAGCAGGCGAACTTCGCGCACACCTTCATGAACTCGGTGAAGATCACCGTGCCCGCGGTGCTGCTGACCCTCTTTCTCTCCTGCTGCATCGCCTTCGTGGTCGCACGCTTCTCGTTCAAGTTCAACCTGGCGCTTCTCGGCCTGTTCACTGCCGCGAATCTCCTTCCGCCGCAGGCGCTTTTGATCCCCGTTTACCGCATGTTCCGCAAGATCCCGATGCCGGAGTTTCTGTCCAGCTCGGGCACGCTCCTCAACAGCCACCTCGGGCTGATCCTAGTCAATGTCGCCTTCCAGACCGGCTTCTGCTCGTTTGTGCTCTCGAACTATATGAAGACCATCCCCAGGGAGCTCTACGAGTCGGCCGTCGTCGACGGGGCCGGCGTGCTTCGGCAGTTCTTCCAGCTGACCTTGCCGCTGTGCCGCCCGCCGCTGGCTGCCTTGGCAACCTTGGAAGTCACGTGGATCTACAACGAATTCTTCTGGGCCACGGTGCTTTTGCAGCAGGGTGACAAGTTCCCCGTGACGAGTTCGCTGAATAATCTGCGCGGCCAGTTCTTCACCGACAACAACCTCGTTGCGGCCGGCTCGGTGCTCGTCGCCCTGCCGACGCTGATCATCTTCTTCCTGCTCCAGAAGCAGTTCGTCTCCGGGTTGACGCTCGGGGCCACGAAGGGCTGATCGCCCCGGGGCGCTCGGTAGGCTCCGATGTGTGATGGGCACCTCCTACCGGTCCAACCGGCATACCGACCTCGACACACTCAGCGAGGCTGTGATCGCGTATGCCGCGGACCGGATCCGTAGCGCGCCCCCGCTCGACAAGCCGCTCACCGAGGCCGAGCTGGTCGAGCGCGTCGGGCAGACCATCACGCCCGGCGGCCTGGGCGGCACCGAGGCGATGCGGATCTTCGCCGACGACCTCGCCCCGAGTTGCCTCTCGACCGACCACCCGCGCTATCTCTCCTTCATCCCGTGCGCGCCTAGTGACGCGGCCTCGATGTTCGATGTCGTCGTCGGTGCCTCCTCGATCTACGGCGGGTCGTGGCTCGAAGGCTCCGGCGCGGTATATGCCGAGAACCTCGCCTTGCGCTGGATTGCCGACCTGGCCGGTATGCCCGCGGGGGCGGGCGGGGTATTCACCTCCGGTGGCACGATCGGCAACCTGTCCGCGCTGGTGGCCGCACGCCATACGGCACGGTCGCGGGCGGAGACCGGGGTGCGCCCTACCCTGCTGGTGTCCACCGAGGGCGCGCACAGTTCGATCAAGTCGGCGGCCGAGGTGATGGACGCCGAGTTCGTCGGGGTGCCCTTGGATGAGAACTGGCGACTGACCGGTGCCAACCTGCGCTCGGTGCTCCTCGAACGCGGCCCCGAGAACGTCTTCGCCGTCGTCGCGACCGCGGGGACGACGAACTTCGGGGTCATCGACGATCTCGCCTCGGTCGGCGAGGTCTGCCGCGAGTTCGGCATCTGGTTCCATGTCGACGGGGCGTACGGCGGTGCCGGCCTCGCCGCCCCCTCGATCCGGGATCGGTATGCCGGTGTCGAGCACTGCGATTCCTTCATCGTCGATCCGCACAAATGGCTCTTCGCCCCGTATGACTGCTGCGCCCTGCTCTATCGCGACCCGGCGCTCGCGCGCGCGGCGCACACGCAGAAGGCGGGCTATCTCGATGTCTTGACTGAGGCGCCGGAGTGGAATCCGACCGACTACTCGATCGGGCTGACGCGGCGGGCGCGCGGCTTGCCGTTCTGGTTCTCGCTGACCGTGAACGGGACCGATGCCTACACCGCGGCGATCGAGCACACCTTGAATATCGCCCGCTATGCCGAGGACGAGGTCGCCCGCCGGCCCTATCTGGAGTTGGTGCGCGAGCGCGACCTGACCGTCGTGGTCTTCCGGCGCCTGGGGTGGGCGGCCGCCGACTATCACCGGTGGAGCGACGAGCTGCTGGGCGATGAGTTCGCCTTCGTGGTGCCGACCACCCATGCCGGCGAGACCCTGGCTCGCTTCGCGATCGTCAATCCCGAGACCTCCGAGGGCGACATTCGCGCCATCCTCGACACCATGGCCTGACGGGGGCGCGGGCGGGAAAGCGCGCGACGCGCCCGCCGGGAATGACAGGCGTGTCATTCGAGGCGGTATGCTGAGGGCGATGACTACTGCCACCGTCACGAGCGCGCCCGATCAGGCGGCGCTCAGCGACCGCGACCGCGAGATCCTCGCGTTCGAGCGTCAATGGTGGAAGTACGCCGGCTCGAAGGAGCAGGCGGTGCGTGATCTCTTCGACATGAGCAGCACGCGCTACTACCAGGTGCTCAACGGACTGCTCGACAACCCGGCCGCGCTGGCCGCTGACCCGATGCTCATCAAGCGGCTGCGCCGGTTGCGCGCTTCACGCCAGCGGCAACGCTCGGCACGCCGGCTGGGCCTGGAGGTCTGACCCCCCCCAAAAAACACAGCGACGCCCGTCCGTGAATTCACCGGACGGGCGTCGCTGTGTTCCGGGGTAGCCCCGGGTCAGGCGCTGACCTGGGCGTCGGGGTCGGGGAAGTCCACCGGCCAGCCCTTCGCGGCCAGCTTGGCCCGGACCCGCTCGATGTCGCGGTCGGTGGCTTCGGTGTTGGTCAGGCCGCTGATCGCCTCGGCGATATCGCCAGGCCCGGCGGGCGCGATGGAGGCGCGGCGCAAGGCCTTCGCCACCTGTTTGACCTCACCGCGGGTCAGCCGCCGGTTGAGCAGCGCGAAGAGCGGAACGTAGTCGTGCTCCGGCACCCCTTGCGGGTAGCCGTCGCGCAACCACGCCACGATGCGGCCCAGATACGAGCCCTCTTCGGTGACGTCGCTGTCGTCGTCGTCCGCGGCGTCGGCCAGCGGCCAGCCGGCGAGCACCAGTTGGGCCGCGACGCGACGCAACTCGCTCTGCGGCAGGGGCACCTTCGGCGTGCTCGCCTGGGCCGCTGCGGAGGCGTCGAGGATCCCGTCGGCGACGAGTTGCAGGCATACCTGCAGGGTGCGGGTGGCCCCCACCCGCTGACGCAGCACGGCGAGCAGCGGGGCGGCGTCGTCGTGGCCGACTCCGCCGGGGAAAGCCTCCTCGACCCAACCGACGATCTCGGGGGTGTGGTCGCTCATCGCGTCACTTCTTCTTCTCGACGATGGTGGGAATGATGTGCTCGAAGCTGACGGCCTTGCCGAAGCCGGACGCCGCGATAAGCGTGATCCCCAGAGCGATAAAGCCCACGATGACGAGCAGCAGGACGCCGGCTAGCGCCTTGCCCGCGACGGTGTACTCCGTTTGGCTCTTGCCGTCGGCCCCCACGACCTCGGTGGAGCCGATCGTCAGCAGGCGCATCGCCAACGCATAGACGATCGGCATACCGGCGCCGAAGGTCAGGCCCGTGTAGAGGACCTTCCAGCCGCCTTGAACGGCGAGTTCGATGCTGCGCATTGGTCTTTCCTCCTCCGGGTCAGTGGGTGCGGGTGGTCTGGTTGGCGGCGGGGCCGGGGTCGAGCACGTCGTCCGGCCGGTCCCATTCCTCGTTGACGTTGTGCGCGCCGACATGGCTCTGCTTGGACTTGGCGAACATGAAGAACGACAGCGCGCACAAGATCACGAAGACGACGACGGCGCCGGGGCCGTAGCCCAGTGTGGAGCCGACCCACCACATGATCGCGCCGACCAGCGCCGCGAGCGGGAAGGTCGTCGCCCAGGCGATCACCATCCGGCCGGCCGTATGCCAGCGTACGTGCGTCCCGCGACCGAGCCCGCCGCCGAGGACGGAGCCGGTGGCGACGTGCGTCGTCGACAGGGCGAAGCCGAGGTGGCTGGCCGCGAGGATGACCGCGGCGGACGAACCGTCGGACGACATGCCCTGGCGCGGCGTGATGTCGACCAAGCCCTTGCCGAGCGTGCGGATGATGCGCCACCCGCCGAGATAGGTGCCCAGGGCGATCGCCATCGCGGCGCTCACCTTCACCCACCACGGCACGGCGTGCGTGTCGCTCCAATGGCCGCTGGCGAGCAGGGCGAGGGTCATCACGCCCATCGTCTTCTGCGCGTCATTGGTGCCGTGGGCGAGCGAGACGAGCGAGGCGCTGCCGATCTGGCCCCAGCGGAAATAGCGCTCGCTGAGTTTGTGCATGATCGAGTTGGTCAGCTTGTAGACCGCCCAGCAGCCGACGAAGGCGATGGCCATGGCGATGACGGGGGAGATGAAGCTGGGGATGAGCACCTTGCCGACGACGCCGTCGAGCTTGGTGCCGTCACCGGTCCACTTGACGCCATCGAGGCCGAAAGCCGCGGCCGCGGAGCCGGTCAACCCGCCCAGCAAGGCGTGGGAGGACGACGACGGCAGGCCGAGCAGCCAGGTGAACAAGTTCCAGACGATCCCGCCGATCAGGCCGCAGAGCACGACGAGCAAGAGCTTGTTGCCGCCGTCGACCAGCGTGGCCGGGATCGGCGCCCCCGACTTGTCTTGGAGTTTGACCACGGCATTGGAAACGGTCAAGGCGACCTCGACCGAAAGGAAGGCTCCGACCAGGTTCAGCACGGCGGCAAGGGCGACAGCGGCCTTGGGCTTTAGGGCGCCTGTGGAGATTGAGGCGGCCATGGCGTTGGCGGTGTCGTGGAAGCCGTTGGTGAAATCGAAAGCCAGGGCGGTGACGATCACGAGGATCAGCATCAGCGCGGAGGTGTCCACGCGTTCCATTGTGCTAGTCGCAACCACCCGTACATACCCCGGACCAGAACTGTTCACCTCGCGTTCACCTTGATCGATCCAACGGGTGGTGTGGCCGATTCCGGGGGACAATCCGCCCATGTCCTCGTTTGACAATATGCGCACCGGAGCGACGAACAGCCTGCTCGACGTTGCCGGGCTCCGGGTCGGTCACTCGACCTCGATCGGCGCCGGCCGGCGGACCGGCGTGACCGTGGTTGTGGCACCACCGGGCGGGTGCGTCGCGGGCGTCGACGTCCGCGGAGCCGCTCCGGGCACTCGCGAGACCGACCTGCTCGATCCGCGGTGCCTGGTCGATCGGGTGCACGCGGTCGTGCTCTCGGGCGGGAGCGCCTTCGGGCTCGCCGCCGCGGACGGCGTCGCTCGCGCGTTGTATGCCGCCGGCGTGGGTTGGCCGATGGGCGCACCCGGCGAGGTGGTCCCGATCGTCCCGGCGGCGGTGATCTTCGACCTCGGCCGAGGGGGCGACTTCGGCGCCTTCCCCGGAGCCGACGACGGAGCGCGGGCGTATGCCGCGGCCACCCGTTCGCCTGCCGGCGACTCCGCCCAGATGGGGACCGACGACGCGGCGAGAGCGCTTGAATCCCGTGCTGGTGCACGGGCGCTCGGCCCTATCGGGGCCGGGACGGGCGCGAAAGCAGCCGGGCTCGCCGGCGGCATCGGGTCCGCGAGCGCCGTCCTCCCCGACGGGAGCACGGTGGCCGCGCTCGTCGTCGTCAATGCGGTCGGCTCGCCGGTCGACCCGGCGACCGGCGAACTCTGGGCCGCTCGTCACGGCCTGCCGGGGGAGTTCCCGCCGCTGGAGCGCCCGGCGAGTGGTGAGGTGGCGGCGTATCGCGAGGAACGGCATACGGAAATGGCCGCGGCGGGCCTGCCGCCAGGTGGTGCCACGACCATCGGTGTCGTCGCGACCGACGCGAGCCTGACCAAGGCGGAGTGCGCGAAGCTTGCCGCCGTGGGTCACGACGGGATCGCGCGCGGTATCGACCCGGCGCACACGCTGCTGGACGGTGACACCTTGTTCGCGCTGGCCACGGGCGAACGCGCGGCGCCGGGGCTGGCCGATCTACTGGCGCTGCATTCCGCCGCCGCACGGTGCGTGACGCGCGCGATCGGCCACGCGGTGCTCGCC
>NZ_DAOQZV010000045.1:0-17119 GCF_035343835.1 Nostocoides sp.
GCGCCCCTGCTCGCGCTGGCCGCCGGCGACCGGCCGGTAGTTTTGGCCGTGACCGCGACGGCCCGCGAGGCTGAGGACCTGGCCGCCGCGCTCGCGAGCTATCTGCCAGCCGAGACGGTCGCGACCTTCCCGAGCTGGGAGACGCTGCCGCACGAGCGGCTCTCGCCGCGCAGCGACACGGTCGGCCGCCGCCTGGCTGTCCTGCGCCGGCTCGCGCACCCGGTGGCCGATGACCCGGCGTTGGGGCCGATCCGTGTGCTGACCTGCTCGGTGCGCGCGCTTCTGCAGCCGATCGCCGTGGGTCTGGGCGAGTTGGTGCCGGTCGCCCTGCACGCGGGCGACAACCGCGCGCTCGAACTCGTGGCCGAGGATCTCGCCGCCGCGGCCTATACCCGCACCGACCTGGTCGAACGCCGCGGCGAGTTCGCGGTGCGCGGCGGCATCCTCGACGTCTTCCCGCCCACCGAGGAGCACCCGCTGCGCGTGGAGTTCTGGGGCGACACCGTCGAGGAGATCCGCTGGTTCAAGGTGGCCGACCAGCGCAGCCTGGAGATCGCCAGCCACGGCCTGTGGGCGCCGCCGTGCCGCGAGGTGCTGCTCACGGAGGCGGTCCGAGCTCGGGCCGCGGACCTGGCCCCGCAGTTGCCGGGCGTGCGCGATCTGCTGGAGAAGGTCGCCGAGGGCATCGCTGTCGAGGGCATGGAGTCGCTGGCCCCGGCGCTGGTCGAAGGCATGCAGCCGCTCGTCGACGTCCTCCCTGAGCGGGCGGCCGTGGCCATCGTCGATCCCGAGCGCTGCCGGGCCCGCGCGCACGATCTGGTCGCCACGAGCCAGGAGTTCCTGCAAGCGTCCTGGAGCAATGCGGCCGCCGGCAACGCCGTGCCGATCGACCTGCTGGGCGTGCTCGGCCTGGCGTCCTACTGGACCCTGCCGCAGGCGCGCGACCACGCGCTCGCCGCCGGCACCGGCTGGTGGAGCCTGGGCGGCTTCGACGCCGACGACGAGCTCGCGGCCTTCGGGGCCGAGGACACGCCGACCGCGCGGATCGAGGCGGTGGAGGCCACGGCATACCGGGGTCGGACCGAGGACGCGGTCGCCGACATCGCGGCCCTCGTGGCCGACGGCTGGCGGGTCCAGATCGTCACGGAGGGACCGGGCCTCGCGGGCCGCGTCGGTGAGGTGCTGGGGGAGCGCGGGATCGCGACCCGGCAGTCGGCCGTGCCGGAGGTGGGCATCGTTGCGGTGAGCACGGGCAGTGTGGGGCCGGGCTTCCGGCTCACCGACGGCGCCATCGCGCTGATCACCGAGACCGACCTGATGGGCACCGCTGCGGGTGGCGCATCGACCAAGGACATGCGACGGATGCCGTCGCGGCGCCGCGCTCAGGTCGACCCGCTCCAACTGCGCCCCGGCGACTATGTCGTGCACGAGCAGCATGGTGTCGGCCGCTTCGTCGAGATGATGCAGCGGACCGTCGCGGGGGCGACGCGCGAATATCTCGTCATCGAATACGCCTCGTCCAAGCGGGGCCAGCCGGCCGATCGTCTCTTCGTGCCCACCGACCAGCTCGACCAGGTCACCCGGTATGTCGGCGGCGAGGCACCCACCATCAACCGCCTCGGCGGCTCGGACTGGCAGCAGACCAAGCAGCGGGCGCGCAAGTACGTCCGGCAGATCGCGGCCGAGTTGATCCGGCTCTACAGCGCGCGGATGGCGACGGCGGGCCACGCCTTCGGCCCGGATACGCCCTGGCAGCGGGAGCTCGAGGACGCCTTCGCCTATGCCGAGACCCCTGACCAGCTCTCCTCGATCGACGAGGTCAAGGCCGACATGGAACGTCCGGTCCCGATGGACCGGCTGATCTGTGGCGACGTTGGTTACGGCAAGACCGAGATCGCCGTCCGCGCGGCCTTCAAGGCGATCCAGGACGGCAAGCAGGTCGCCGTCTTGGTGCCTACTACCTTGCTCGTTCAGCAGCACCTCAACACCTTCAGCGAACGGTATGCCGGCTTCCCCGTCGTCGTGCACGCCCTCTCCCGCTTCCAGAGCGACCGCGAGGCGCGGGCGGTTCTCGCCGGCCTCGCGGACGGCTCCATCGACCTGGTTATCGGCACCCACCGGCTGCTCGGCTCAGAGGTCCGCTTCAAGGATCTCGGCCTGGTCGTCGTCGATGAGGAGCAACGCTTCGGCGTCGAGCACAAGGAGCAACTCAAGGCGCTGCGGACCGCTGTCGACGTGCTCTCGATGTCGGCCACGCCGATCCCGCGCACGCTGGAGATGGCCGTCACCGGCATCCGCGAGATGTCCACTCTCGCAACGCCACCGGAGGAGCGGCACCCGATCCTGACCTTCGTCGGCGGTTATGACGAGAAGCAGATCACCGCGGCCATCCGGCGCGAGTTGCTGCGCGACGGCCAGGTCTTCTATGTCCACAACAAGGTCTCGACCATCGAGCGCGCCGCCGCCCGGCTGCGCGAGCTGATCCCCGAGGCGCGCATCGCCACCGCCCACGGCAAGATGGGCGAACACCGGCTCGAAAAGGTCGTCGTCGACTTCTGGGAGCGCGAGTTCGACGTGCTCGTCTGCACCACCATCGTCGAAACCGGCCTGGACATCTCCAATGCCAACACCCTGATCGTCGAGCGCGCCGATCAACTCGGCCTCTCGCAGCTGCACCAGCTGCGCGGCCGGGTCGGACGGGGCCGCGAACGGGCATACGCCTATTTCCTCTATCCGCCCGAGAAGCCGCTGACCGAGACGGCGATCGAGCGGCTGCAGACCATCGCCGCGAACACCGACCTCGGCGCCGGCATGCAGGTGGCGATGAAGGACCTGGAGATCCGCGGCGCTGGCAATCTGCTCGGCGGCGAGCAGTCCGGCCATATCGCCGGAGTCGGTTTCGACCTCTATGTCCGCCTCGTCGGCGAGGCGGTCTCCGCCTTCCGGGGCGAGCAGGAGGAGCCCGCCACCGAGTTGAGCATCGAGTTGCCCGTCGACGCCCACTTGCCGCACACCTATCTCCCGGGGGAGCGGCTGCGGCTAGAGGCCTACAAGAAGCTCGCCGCGGTGACCTCCGAGGCCGAACTGGCCGAGGTGAGCGCCGAGCTGGTCGACCGGTATGGGCCGCTGCCCGAGCCGGTCTCGAATCTGGTGGCCGTCGCGCGCCTGCGCATCCTCGCCCGGCAGGCTGGGGTCGCCGAGATCGCCGTTCAGGGCACGAATGTGCGCTTCGCGCCGGTCACGCTGCGCGATAGCCAGCAGTTGCGCCTGCAGCGGCTCTACCCGAAGTCGCTGTACAAAGATGGAATCCGTACGATGCTGGTGCCGAAGCCGATGACGGCGCGCGTGGGTGGCAAGCCCCTGCGTGACCTCGCGGTGCTGGCCTGGGCGAGCGACTTGATTCGCGCGGTCTTGCTGGACGAGATCGGCGTGTCGGGACGGGTGGCACAGGAGAGCGCCGGGCCGCAGGTGACCCGCAGTAACGAGAGAAGGAACCGATGACCCTCAGCACCTCCCGCCGTGCTCGCGTCCGCGCGTCCGCTGCCCTCGCGGTCGGCGCCGCCGTGCTGCTGACCGGCTGCGGCCAGAGCGATGTTGCGGCCAAGGTCGGTGACCGGGTGATCTCCGAGAACGCCGCGCGCGTTGCGGCCGAGCAGATCCGTGCCAACTTCGATGCCGGCACCTTCGGCACCCCCGAAGCCGTCCGCTCACTGATCAGCGCGCCGCTGATCATCGCCGCAGGCGAGAAGGCCGGGGTGCCGTTCAGCGTCGAGGCCGCCAAGGCCGCCTTCGCCAAGACGAGCGACCCCTCGCCCGAGGCCATCGAGTTGCTGCGCGCGAACTATGTGGCCTCGCAGATGCAGGGGCAGCCCGCCCTGTCCGAGGTCAGTGCCGAGTTGCTGAAGTCGAAGATCGTCATCAACCCGCGCTATGGCACCTGGGATGCCAAGACGGCGGACATCGTCGACTCGGCCCCGAACTGGCTCAAGGCGACCTCCTGATCGTGCCTGCGTCCGGCCTGACCCTGCTGCTGACCAGCGTGCGGGTCGCGCCCGGCCTGCTCACCCGCGATGCCTGGCGGGCGGTGGAGGTGGCCCGGGTGCTGGGTCGGGAGGACACCGAGCCGGTCGTCGAGGCAATGCGCGGCTGCGGCGTGGACGTGGAGTGCGTGGCGGTCGCGCCCCCGCAGTTGGCCCGGCTGCTCATCGACGCGGGCCGCGAACGCCCGGTGGTCTGGCTGACCAGCGCCGACGGTGACCCTGGCCTGACCGACGCCATCGCCGGCGAGGTGTCGGTGCTTAAGGACCCGCCCACGGTGGAGGTGATCGTCGGCTCGTACGACGTGCCCGGCTCGGCCCTGCTCGACGTCGTCGCCTGCATGGACCGGTTGCGCAGCCCGGGAGGCTGCCCGTGGGATGCTGCTCAGACCCATGAGACGCTCGCCCCCTATCTGACCGAGGAGGCCGCCGAGACGGTCGAGGCGATCGCGTCCGGGGATCGCAAGCACCTGATCGAGGAGCTCGGCGATGTGCTCCTGCAGGTCGCCTTCCATGCCCGGGTCGGCGAGGAGGACCCCACCGACCCCTTCACGATCGACGATGTCGCGACCGGGCTGGTCGCCAAGCTGGTGCGCCGGCATCCGCATGTCTTCGCCGACGGCACAGCGAGCACGCCCGAGGAGGTCGAGGCCGCCTGGGCCGAGATCAAGGCCGCCGAGAAGGCCGCGAAGCCGGCTTAGGGGTAGCTCGCACCGGTCGAGAGTCGGCGACACGCGGGCCTGGGCGCCCACCGCGGCGTGTCCCCGACGCTCGTCGGTGGATAAGGTTGGGCCCCATGTCCGCACGCGTCCTCAGTGTCGGTGGAGCGATCCTCGACGTGCTCTGCCTCAGCCACGACGACCCGATCCCGGGCACCTCCAACCCCGGCAGAATCACGACTGCGGCCGGTGGCGTAGCGCGCAATTTCGCCGAGAATCTCGCCCGCCTCGGCACCCCGGTCAGCCTTATCTCGGCTTTGGCCGACGACCCCGCCGGCATCGCCGTGCGCGCCCGCTGCGTCGATGCCGGCATCGACATGGAGCACGTCGTGGCGGCCGGCCACGGAACCGGCATCTACTCCGCCATCCTGACGCCTGAGGGCGAACTCTCGGTCGCGATCTCGGACCTGGCAGCGACCGAGGAGATCACGCTCGACCAGACCGTCACGGCAACCGACCGGCTCTCTGCCCAAGACATCGTCTTCGTGGACGGCAACCTGCGGCCCGAGGTGGCCGAGGGGATCCTGGCCGCCGCCCACCGAGCCGGAGCGCGCACCATCGCCGAGCCGGTCAGTGTGCCGAAGGCGCAGCGGCTCCGGGCCACGCTCGTGGCCCAGCCGCCGTGGCTGGTCACCCCAAATATCGAGGAACTCGTCGCCCTGACCGGCGGGCCGGTCAACTATGCGCGCGTCGGTGAGTCCGCCGCCCGCCTGCTCGACCTCGGGGTCACCTATGTCTGGGTGCGGCTGGGCCGCTCCGGCAGCGCCCTGTCCTGGCGCGACGAGGCCGGAGAGGTCTCGTCGCTCGCCTTCGCTGCCCCGGTCGTCCCGGTGACCAATGTGACCGGGGCTGGCGACGCGATGACCGCGGGGTTCATCCACGCTCTGCTGCGCGGGAGCACGCCGGCGGCGGCCGCGGCATACGGTCATATCGTCTCGGCACTCACCGTCGCGAGCGGGGAAGTCGTCCGCTCCGATCTGTCGGAGGCGCTGGTCGCCGAGAGCGGCGGGAGCCTGTGAGCCGCCTCGCGATCGCCGAGGAGGTGGCCGACGCGCTCGCCGCGGGCGGACCGGTCGTGGCGCTGGAGTCGACCATCATCAGTCACGGGATGCCGTATCCCGACAATGTGGCGATGGCGCTGGAGGTCGAGGCGATCATTCGCGCCGGCGGGGCGACGCCAGCGACCATCGCCGTCCTGGACGGGATCCCGCGCATCGGATTGAGCCGCGACGAACTCGAGCTGCTCGCCACGGACCCGCACGTCACCAAGGTCAGCGTCCGCGACCTGCCGTATGTCGTCTCCACCGGTCGGCACGGCGCCACCACAGTCGCCGCCACCATGCGGTTGGCAGCGCTCGCGGGGATCCGGATCTTTGTCACCGGCGGACTCGGCGGCGTCCACCGGGGAGCGGAGTCCTCGATGGACGTCAGCGCCGACGTGACCGAACTGAGCGTCACCGATGTCGCCGTCATCAGCGCCGGAGTGAAGTCGATCCTCGACATCGGCCGGACCCTGGAGGTGCTCGAGACGCTCGGTGTGCCGGTCGTCGGCTATGGCAGCGGTGAGTTCCCGTCCTTCTATTCACGGATCTCCGGCCACCGCGTGCCGATGCGGCTGGACACGCCCGCCGAGCTGGCCGCACTGCTGCACACGAAATGGGAGCTCGGCATCTCCGGCGGCGTGGCGATCGCGAATCCCGTTGCGGCCGAAGACGAAATTCCGGCCGAGGAGATGGCCTCGGTGATCGACCGGGCGCTGGCGGACTGCGCCGAGCGGGGCATCATCGGCAAGGACATCACGCCCTACCTGCTGGGCCGGATCGTGGAATTGACCGACGGTGCGTCACTGCGCACCAATATCGCGCTCGTGCGCGGCAACGCCCGGCTCGGTGCCGCCCTCGCCGTGGCCTACGCTGCCCTCCCGTAACCATCGCTGGTTGCCTAGACCTGCCCTCCTCCCGTCGAGTGGCCGGTTCAGGGTCGTCGAGTGGCCGGTTCAGGGTCGTCGAGTGGCCCGCCGACCTTTGAGAATGGCAGCGTTCTGCGACCCTTGCATGATTGTGCATCCGTTGCAGGGTTCTAGCCATGCACGGATAGGCAAACCCTGCACGTGCCGTCAGACGTTGCCATTCTCCGGGGGTGGACGAGGGCGCAACCGCGCGTCGTCTGCCTGGGGGCGCGCGGCATATGGTTCGCGGTATGCGGCGCCCTTCGTTGGTCCGCCCGTTGACGATCACGTATGCCGTGGTGGCCGCGGCCGACACCGTGTTGGCCGGCAGCGGAGATCCACGTGCGCACCGGGCTCGCCTGGTTACCAAGCCCCTGCTCATGCCCGTTCTCGCGGCCGCCTTTGCGGTCGATCCTCGCGGCCGCCGTTCGCCGCTGGGCCGCCCGACCCGCGTGGCGCAGCTGGCGGGCTGGATCGGTGACCTCGCCCTGCTGCGCTCGGGCACGAGCGCCTTTCTGACCGGGATGGGCGCCTTTGCGGCCGGGCAGGCGTCCTACCTCTCCGGCTTCCGCCACCATCGGGCGGCCCGGGTCTGGCGCACACCGATCGGCGGGGCCACCGCGCTCGCCTTCGCCGCTACCGGGCCCGTCCTCGCCGTCGGCGCCGCCCAGCAGGATCCTGTTCTCGGGCCGGGCGTCCTGACCTATGCCGCTCTGGTGACGGCGATGGCTGCGCATGCCGGCAATCTCGCACCGTCCGTGCCGATCGCGGCACGGCGGGCGACAGCGGCCGGCGGGCTCGCCTTTCTCGCCTCCGACACGCTCTTGGGGATCGGGCAGTTCGCCCTGACCGACCCACCGGCCTGGCTCGAGTGCGCGGTCATGGCGACCTACGCGACCGCGCAATACCTGCTCGCCGAGGGTGCCCTCCGCGCGGCGCCTCAGAGCGCCGAGTAGGGCACGGTCACCGGCCACCCCGCATACTGCTCGGCCCCGGATTCGGCCGTATGCCAGGGCCAGCACTCGATGCGCACCGTCTTGGCGTCGTGGTCGAAGACCAGCAGCCCGAAGCCCTCACGCTTCAAGCCGCGATCACCGAAGTCCTGGCGCGGCGGCGGGTAGTACTGCCACAACTCCTTCAGCGTGAACTTCGGATTGGCTACGGCGAGCACCCGCACCCGGTTGCCGAAGGCATCGGTGAAGTCGCCGGTGTTCGGCGTATCTCCCGGATTGGGCAACGCCGCCTCCGGCGCGAACCAGCGCTGGAAGCTGCTCGACCCGGCGGGTGGGGTGAACTGCAGCGGCCCATCGGCGAAGCCCGCGATCCCGTGGCGCACCAGGTGACCCACGTGCTGGTCGCCCGCGACGATGAGGGCATGCGCGGCCTGGGCCAGGCGCACTGCCCGCGCCCGCCCCTCGGGCGGCCAGCCGTGGGTGTCCGGGTCCGCGCGCGGCGTGCCATTGGCATTGGTCAGCACGCACGCCCAGGTCGATCCGGTCAAGATGACCTTGGGCATCCCGGCGTGCATCCCCGCCCACGTCGACAGGAAGGTTTCCTGCCGGGCACCGAGCAGTTCGAGGGCCCCGCCGCCCGGAGCTACCGGCCCGGTCTTGAACTTGCGGTCCTCGACGATCGCGAAACTCGTTCCGCCGTAGGCGAATGCGGCATAACCGACGGTGATCCCCTGCGCGACCGGCCTGGGATCGAAGCGGTCGGGGTTGTGCCAGCTCGACATGCGCTGCACTAGGTTGACCCAGCTCGCGGCATTGACATAGCCCCCGGTCTTCGGATCGGTCGTCGCGATGCCGCCCTCCCCGAAGAGATTGGGCTGGTAGACATCGTGGTCGTCGGTGAGCACGATCGTCGGCAGCCGCCGCGTGAGTGGGCGCATGGCCCAGTGCCACAGCAGGAATTTGTAGAGGAAGTCCAGCTCCGGAGCTGCGCTCTTGTCCTTCGCCGTGGGTGAGGTCTCGTAGAGCTGATCACCATGCGCCACAAGGAGATCCGGGCGTTGGGCGGCGATGGAGGCCATGATCTCGTTGTGCGGGAAGTAGATATTGCGCTTGCTGTAGAGATCGAGCGCAACGCTGCCGGGCAAACGCGCCTGCCACGGGGTGACCGAGTCCAGGGGCCGGTGGCTCGCCTTGAGGCAGTTGAGGCTCGCCACGCGCAGCCCGGCCCGCGGTGCCGCCGGGATCGTCCCGCTGTAGAGCACCTGACCACTCCCGACGATCCGGTATCCCGTGGGGGCAGACGTATCGATCCCCTTGGCATAGAACAGGGCGGTGTAGCCGGGTCCGATCGTGCTGGTGCCCAGGCGGGTCCAGACACCGGCGCGTTGGACCTCCAGACTCAGGCCAGGCAGCGTCCGCGGATCCAACGGCATCAATTGCACCGTCATCCGCAGCGTGCCGCCGACCGCGGTGAAGAGCGTCCCGACCACCGGCCCGAGAGCCCGGTCCGGGATCACGGTCACGCCGCTCGCGGTGAACCCGGTCAGCCAGTAACGGGCCTCGGAGCCGTCGCGTGAACTCGAAATCAGCGCGATCCCGCCGCGCACCCGCGCCCACGGCACACTCGCGAGCGTGGCGCGCTGGCGCACCTCCCCGGACGCGGTCGCCGCCACCGAGAGGCTCAGCGTCACGGAGTCGGCGGACACTGGCCGGCAGGTCAACCGCAGCGTCAGGTCCTCGCTTGCCGTCCTCGGCTGCGCGGCACCGACGACGCTCGCCGGCAGCTGCTGCCACAGGAACTGATCGCCTTCAGCCGTATGGTCGCGGAAGCCCACCGCGCCGCTCTGGTCGACTGCGGCAATCAGCCCGCCGCCGATCCCGCTCGCCGAGCCGAGAAGCGCGCGGCGGCGCGCATCCTCACCCGGTATGCCGGTGCCCACCACGAAGCCGGACAGCCCGTTCCCCAGGGTCACTGTGCCCGTGCGCACCGACAGATCGAAGGACATGCCCTGGATCTCGTGGGTCAGGACCGCGATTGTGCGCCCGACCGTCGATCCGGTGGCCGCCACGCACTCCATCCGCCCGGCTCGCACCAGCCAGTCCTGGAGCCGGTTGCCCCAGAACCGGTCGCCGAGCCAGTGCGCCGACCCGGCCGCGACATCCAGGGCCTCCGCCGCTGCGGGAATTGCCCCCAGCCCGCCGATCGCGGCCGTCCCCCCGAGAAAGGTGCGCCGCGTCAATGCGCTGATGACCTGTGAAGACTCGACTCCCGCCATACCCAGCGAGTGTGGCACGGCTGCGGCCAGATTTCCCGCCCGATGCCACCAACCCCTGATATGCACCGGAAGACTTCCCGTGCATACGAGGGTTTAACCATGCTCATGCAGCGAAACACGCCCGGTCAGCGTTGAGAAGGGTGTGAGCGTGCAGACCGAGCAGAGCTACGACCGTCTCGTCACGGCCGCGGCCCCCGCTCTGCTCCGTCTGGCCTATCTGCTGACCGGCAACACCCCGGATGCCGAGGACCTCCTCCAGGACACCCTGCTCGCCACCCAGCGCCACGCCGTTGCGATTGCGGAGATGGCCGCGCCCACGGCCTACCTGCGTCGAGCCCTCCTGAACACCTTCCTCTCCGGCCGCCGGCGCGCGACTCGCCGTCCGCGACTCGTCGCCCTCGACGCCGACCCGCCGGCCGCGCCCGTCGTCCCCGATCGCCTCGGCGCCGTCTGGCAACACCTCGCCGCGCTGCCACCCAAACAGCGCGCCACCCTCGTGCTTCGCTACTACGCCGGTATGCCGGACCACGAGATCGCCGCGACCCTCGGCTCATCCGAGTCCACCGTCCGCTCCAATGCCGCCCGCGCCCTCGCGACGCTGCGCACCCACCTGGCCGGCATCCCCCGGGAGGAGATGTGAGATGACCACGCCCACCGACACCGACCTCGAGGACCTGCTCCGCACGACATTCGAGACGTATGCAGCTCACCCCGACCCGCAGCGCGCCCAGGCGCTGGCGGCCACCGTCGCCGACGCGCCACCGCGGCGCCGCTGGACCCCGGTCCTGCTGGCCGCCGGTGTCGCCGGTGCACTGGTCCTGGGGGGAGGGGTGATCTGGTCGCAGATGCGGCCGGCGCCATCGGGGGCGAGCGTGGCACCGACATCGGGCGCAACCCGTGGCGCATATCCGCCGCCGCAGACATCCACCGACATCGATCCGGCGGTCCTCGCCCAGGCCGAGGCGGCCGCGAACCGCACCAGCTCGGAAGCCGCCGTCGAGCAGCTCCGGGCTGCCGCTATCGCCCGGCTCCCCGCCGGGGCCCAGCGCACCGAGGTGACGATCGCGGCCGGTGAGACCCTCCAGAGCGTTTTCGGCAATCTCGTCTACCGGGCCGAGGGCCTACAGGTCGACGAACCGGTCGCCCAGGTGCTGGACCGGCTGCGCATGGCGGGATTGCCCGGGATGGCTCCCTCCGACGACAGTAGCTACGAATTGCCCAACGGCGCGACCGTGCACAGCCTCAGCTTCCAGCGCGCCGGCACCGCTGCCCACACCGCGCTGCACCTGCGGTATGCCGTCGTCCCCGACGGCCGGAGCAGCCTCGTCAAGGTCGAGATCGGCACCTCGTGGCGGCCGGCGCGCTCGGTCCGCGTGGGCGCGGGCGGCGTCCTGAGCGCATCGGTCGACCTGGTCGATGCCTCGGGCGCTGTCGACCCACGCACCCGCGCGCTCACGCCGCGCCAGGTCACCTCCTTCGTCGACGCCCTCAACTCCTGGTACCCCGCGCCGCCGGTCGACGCCCCGGGCCTGTGTCCGCTCGCCCCCGACGCCGGCTCGCGGGTCGTCCTGGACTCGCGTCATTGGAACATCACCTTGACTCCCCAGCCCTGCAGCGGCAGCGTCGTCGTCACCACGACGTCCGGAGGCGGCCTCCAGACGGCCGGGCAGCCGACCCCGGCGCCCGTCGTCAGCTACCTGGAGGACTGGGCGCGCCTGCGCGCCGTGCTGGACAGCCTCGGCATCCGCTGACGGCGACGAACCCTGCAACGGGAACAGAACGCTGCCATTGTCGAGGCCCCCCGAGCCCGCCCCGTGCCCACCCCGAGACGGCCGGTTGCCGACCCGATCGGAAGGTGGCGGTCAGCGCGGCGGTGCGGCGGGCGGCATACGGGCTCCACTACGCTGGGAGGCAAGTCCACCACCCACTTATGTAGGAGCCTGTTGTGGCCAGCATCGAAGCCATCGTCGCCCGCGAGATCCTCGACTCGCGCGGCAATCCCACGGTCGAGGTCGAGGTCGGCCTCGACGACGGCACCGTCGCCCGCGCGGCCGTCCCGAGCGGTGCCTCGACCGGTGCCTTCGAGGCCGTCGAGCGCCGCGACGGCGACAAGGGCCGCTACCTCGGCAAGGGCGTCGAGCAGGCGGTCGACGCCGTCATGGAGGAGATCGCCCCCAAGCTCTACGGCTTCGACGCCGCCGACCAGCGGCTGATCGACGATGAGATGCTCGCCCTGGACGGCACCGCCAACAAGGGCGAACTCGGCGCCAACGCCATCCTCGGCGTCTCGCTGGCCGTCGCCAAGGCCGCCGCCGACTCCGCCGGCCTGCCGCTCTTCCGCTATATCGGGGGTCCCAACGCCCGGCTGCTGCCCGTGCCGATGATGAACATCCTCAACGGCGGCAGCCACGCCGACTCCAATGTCGACATCCAGGAGTTCATGATCGCCCCGATCGGCGCCGGAAGTTTCCGCGAGGCGTTGCGCTGGGGCGCCGAGGTCTACCACCAGCTCAAGTCCGTGCTCAAGGCCAAAGGCCTGGCGACCGGGCTTGGCGACGAAGGCGGCTTCGCGCCCAACCTGGAGTCCAACGCCGCCGCGCTCGACCTGATCATGGAGGCGATCAAGGGCGCCGGCTACGAGCCCGGCAAGGACATCGCCCTCGCCCTCGATGTCGCCGCCAGCGAGTTCCACAAGGACGGCTCCTATGCCTTCGAGGGCGGCACCAAGAGCGCCGCCGAAATGATCGACTACTACGCCGGACTGGTGGAGACCTACCCCCTGGTCTCCATCGAGGACCCGCTGAACGAGGACGACTGGGAGGGCTGGCACGCCATTACCGAGCGCCTCGGCGACCAGGTCCAGCTCGTCGGGGACGACCTCTTCGTCACCAACCCCGAGCGCCTGGGCCGCGGCATCGCCGAGGGCACCGCGAACGCATTGCTCGTCAAGGTCAACCAGATCGGCTCCCTCTCCGAGACCCTGGACGCCGTCGACATGGCCCACCGCGCCGGCTACCGCTGCATGATGAGCCACCGCTCCGGCGAGACCGAGGATGTCACCATCGCCGACCTCGCCGTCGCCACCAACTGCGGCCAGATCAAGACCGGCGCCCCGGCCCGCTCCGAGCGCGTCGCCAAATACAACCAGCTGCTGCGCATCGAGGAAGAGCTCGACGCCGCCGCCCTGTATGCCGGCGCGGGCGCCTTCCCGCGGTTCGCCGCCCAGAGCTGATGGCGAGCACCGGTCCCCGTCGCGGCCCGGCCACGCGTCCCAAAGGACGCGGGCCGGCCGCCCGGCCGCGCCCGGAAACGGAGGCGCCGGCCGAGGTCGCGCAGTGGCGCTCGACCGTCACGGTCGGACGGGTGATCGGCGCGCTGACGGTAGCCTTGATGCTCTTGTTGCTGCTCGGGCCGACCTTGAAGACCTATGTCGACCAGCGTGGCGAGATCGCGGCCCTGCAGGAGCACGTCGCCAAGCAACGGGCAGACGTCGCCGCGATGGAGAAGGAGAAGGCCCTCTGGTCCGACCCCGCCTATGTCGAGCAGCAGGCGCGCCAACGCCTGAAGTTCGTTAAGGTCGGTGAGAAGGCCTACAGCCTCATCGATGCCGACGCGGTTCCGACCTCAAAGGCCGCCGATCCCGTGCTCGACGCCGCGACCGCAAGCACGCACCCGTGGTACGGCCAGCTATGGGAGTCGGTCAAGACCTCCGACAACCCCCAGCGCTCGGCGGGATGACCGCCCCCGACCCGGCCGACATCGCCACGGTCGCCTGGCAGCTCGGTCGCGAGCCGCGGGGCGTGCTCGATATCGCCGATCGCTGCCCGTGCGGCGAGCCAGATGTCGTGCGCACCCGCCCCCGTTTGCCCGACGGCACGCCGTTCCCCACGACCTTCTATGCCACCTGTCCGCGGCTGACCGCGGCCATCAGCACCCTGGAATCCGCGGGGGTGATGAGGGCCATGGAGGCGCGGCTGGCCGACGACGCCGAGCTCGCCACGGCATACGGGAAGGCGCACGCGGACTATCTGCGGCGCCGCGCGCAGCTCGGTGACGTGCACGAGATCGAGGGCGTGTCGGCCGGTGGGATGCCGACGCGCGTCAAATGCCTGCACGTTCTGGTCGCCCACGCCCTGGCCGCCGGGCCGGGGGTCAATCCTCTCGGCGACGAAGCGCTCGCTCTACTGCCACAGTGGTGGTCGACCTCGCCCTGCGCCACGACCAAGGAGTAGCCATGCGCGTTGCCGCCGTCGATTGTGGGACCAACTCGATCCGCCTGCTGATCGCCGACGTCGATCCGGCGACCGGCGGCCTGCGCGATCTCGTGCGCCGGATGGAGATCGTGCGCCTCGGCCAGGGCGTCGATCGCACCGGCCGGCTCGACCCCGGGCGCATCGACGCTGCGCTCGCGATGTCGCGCGAGTATGCCGAGCAGTGCCGCACGTATGCCGTGGACGCCGTCCGCTTCGTCGCCACCTCCGCGTCGCGCGACGCGAGCAACGCGGGTGACTTCGTCACCGGCGTCGAGGCCGCCTTCGCCGATTTCGGTGTCAGTCCCGAGGTGGTCAGCGGATCCGAGGAAGCGACCCTGAGCTTCCAGGGCGCGACGGGTGACCTGCGCGCGGCCGGCATCAGCTCGCCCTATCTCGTCGTCGACATCGGCGGTGGGTCGACGGAGTTCGTGCTCGGCACCGAGTCCGTCGACGCGGCGATCTCGGTTGATGTCGGCTGTGTGCGGATCACCGAGCGGCAACTGCGCAGCGACCCGCCGACCCACGCCGAGATCGCCGAGGCCCGGGCGGATGTCGACGCCGCCCTGGACGTGGCCGCAGCGGCCGTCTCGATGGACCGCGCGCGCACGCTCGTGGGCCTGGCCGGCAGCGTCACGACGGTCACCGCCCACGCGCTGGTGCTGCCGTCCTATCAGCCGGAGCGCATCCACCTCTCGCGGTTGCAGCCGGACCTGGCACGCGCCGCGGCGGACGACATGCTGGCCATGACGCGGGCCGACCGGGCCGACCTGCCCTTCATGCATCCCGGCCGGGTCGACGTCATCGGCGGGGGCGCCTTGGTCTGGCGGGCCGTGATCGACCGGGTCACCGAGCTGGCCGGCCCGATCCCGGTGGTCACCTCCGAGCACGACATCCTCGACGGGATCGCACTCTCGCTCGTGCCGCGCTGACATTTGTGCCCGACGCGCGGCCGGTGACCGCCGCGACGGGCCGCGACCGGCGGCACCCGTTGCCGGCGTCCGTAGGGGCTGGCGGTGAACTGCTCCACGAACTGGCTCATCCCGTGCCAGGTCATCATCATCACCGCGGGCGATTGGCGGTGCGTTCGTCCATGTGACCCCCTCGTGATTGCGCCAGCGCCGGACTCGAAGCGACCGCCGCGATCGGGTCCGACACGGACGGCAAGCGGACAGCGGTGAACCCACGGCGCGGAGGTGTCTGCGACGAATCGTCGTGGCTACTTCCCGCCACCCTAGACGAGGGGCACGCGTGGCGCCCGACGAGATGGACCTGCGCGGGCCAGGCCCGCGCTGGTTATCCTGCATTCGCCCTCGTAGCCCAATGGCAGAGGCAGGCGACTTAAAATCGCTCCAGGTGCGGGTTCGACTCCCGTCGGGGGCACCGCGTGACGGTCACGGTCCCATCACAGACCTGCCTGAGCCGACGGCGCTCGTAGGGAACAAAAGAGGGGCTGTCCTACGCTTGATCTAACGACGTGCGACCCGCTCGGGTCGCCGCTGCTGTCTTTGGAGGACGAGCACTCATGGCGAGCAACCCGGTTTTCGACCGGATCGAGAAGGATTCCCGCAGCGGGTATGCCGGCTTCGGCAACGCCCCCCAGCAGGGATACGGCCAAAGCTACCCGCAGGCATACGGGCAGGTGTCCGACGCGCACCTGCAGGACATGTACAACCGGCCGTCCGCAGGCCCGCTGCAGACCGGCCGGGTGACGATGGACGACGTCGTCGTCAAAAGTCTGATCCTGTTCTCGATCGTGCTGGCGACCGGTGCCTTCGGCTGGATCGTCTCGGACCGCAACCAGGCGCTGGGCAGCATGTTCTGGATGGGCGGCATGATCGGCACCCTCATCCTGGGCCTGGTCATCGCGTTCAAGAAGACCATCAGCGTCCCGCTGATCCTGGCGTATGCCGTGCTCGAAGGCCTCTTCGTCGGCGCGGTCAGCAACTTCTTCAACGACGCCTTCGGCCCTGGGCTGGTCAGCACCGCGGTCGTCGCGACGCTCGCGACCTTCGCCGGCATGTTCCTGGCCTACAAGTCCGGCCTGATCAAGGTCACCAGCAAGTTCCGCCGGATCATCACGCTCGCGATCTTCGGCTACGCGATCTTCGCGGTCGTCAACTTTATCTTCGCGATGATCTCCGACACGCCCTTCGGTTTCGGTGGCACCGGCGGGCTCGGCATCGCCATTTCGCTCTTCGCCGTCGGTCTCGCGTCGCTCTCGCTGGCCCTGGACTTCGACTCCATCGACCAGGCCGTCCGCAGTGGCGCGCCGGCGCAGTACTCGTGGCTGCTCGCGCACGGCCTGATTGTCACCCTGGTGTGGCTCTACATCGAGTTCCTGCGGCTGCTCGCGCGGCTGCGGAGCGAGTGACCTCGCCCGTTCACCGTCCCGCGCCGGGGCTTGGTTCGCCAGGCCCCGGCGCGGTCGCGTCTGCCCCTTTCGCGTGGCCGGCCGAGGTCGACGCCGAGCTGACCCGGGTCGGACGCCGCTGGGCGCAATTGGACCTGGCCCGGGCGGCCGGTTCGGCGCTCGCGGTGCACGCGCTCGCGAGCCGGTATGCCGATCTAGTGCACCCGGACCACCCCCTGCCCGACCTCGGGCCGGCCGTGGTCGTGGACCAGCTGCGTGTCGTCACCTATGACGCCCTCGCGACCGGCGCCCTCGACCCTGCCCTGGCCGCCGCCGACCTGGCCACCTTGCGTCGCTCCCTGCCCTGAGCCACCCCCGTCGCGCAGCGCCCGCCCCCGGCCCTCGAGGGTGCAACCAAACCCTGCCGAGAACACGGGCGCCCTAGGTGACCGGTGCCCCTGCCGGCGTGGCGTCAGTTCGGCGACCCGTTGCGGGCCGCGCTCACCTCGGCCGCCGCGGACGGGTCCACGCCCCGCCCACGCGGTTCCGCTCCACCCGGGTGGGCATCGGCCTGCGGCGAGGC
>NZ_DAOQZV010000046.1:0-16824 GCF_035343835.1 Nostocoides sp.
CGGGCCGCAGCTGCCGCTCTTGCGCGGGCTGCCGCCTTCGCCCGCGCTTCGGCAAGTGCCCGTGCGCGCGACTCGGCGCGCGCGATCGCGGCCTCTCGAGCGGTTGTCACGGCAGCGTCGATCCACGCAGGGAAGGCGTCCGTGGATTTGCTGGCAACCGTCGCGGCAGCCAGGGCGCTGGCCCAGGCAGCGCCGCCGTCGGCCAGATCGGCCGGGAGCACCGGGGGCGGCTCGGTGGCGCATCCCTCGGGGAACTCGGGCTGAGGCTGGCCACGGTAGTCGGCCTGGGCGGGGTGCCATTCGAAGCCGGTCGTGGAGTCGTACTCAGCCCGTGCCAGCCCGGCCTTGATCAGGGCCAGGCCGTGATCATTCCCATCAGGAAGCGTCACATAGCGCAGGAGGCGGCCATAGCGGTCGCGATCGGTGACCGACGCCGGATCGACCAGGGTGATCGTGCTTCCGGGTGGCGCCGCCTGGTTTGAGAAATCAGCGGCTTCTTGGCTCACCGGGCAGTTTGTCGAGAGCTCGGCAGCATTGATGCCGATGAGTCGCACCTCACCCACCGAGGTGATTAGCGAGTCGCCGTCCTTCCAACGGACGACCACAGCAGTCCCGCTGCCCACATCACCGCGCACATCCATGCGGTTACCCGACGACTTCTCAAGCGCGACACGATCGGCTTGAAGCGCCTCCGGCACGCCCGAAATGGCCAGGTCCGCAATGTGATAGGCATTCTTGGCTGTCTTGAAATGCGAGTGCTTCAGAGCACTTTCGCCTCGGGAGAGCTGGGAGGCAGCGCGCCGGATGAGCTTTGCGCTGGCGGAGTCCGGCAACGGATGCTCCTTGGACAAGGCCGCAACCTCCCGCGCCGGCCCCGATCGCCAGTCCTGGCCTTCGGTGAAGTCGACGGTCGACCCGAAGTTCGACGCCCAGTCGGCCAGCGCACTTAGCTCGCCACGCGGGGCCTCCGCCTCCAGCGAGACAACGGAGTCGCGAATAGGCGGCCTTGTGGTCGTGGCGGCCAGCGTCGGCGATCCCTGGGTCGTCGGTTCCTGAGCCGTCGCCGGTGATTGGCCATGGTTCAGCACGGGCACAAGCACGGCGATCACGGCGGCAGCAGCCCCTGCGGCGAGCAGAACCGCGGACCTCTTCTGCGTGGCAGGTCCGGTGGGCCAGGGGGCGGTGGGCACGGCGAAACTCCTGGCGACAGCTTGTACGGGAATTCGAACGGCCAGCACGCTGGAGTATTGACACGAGCCTGGTCGTCAGAAGGGGAATGGCGAGGATAGCTCGCCTTCCGAGGCCAATGGGGCCTTAGCGTCCGGACTCATCACTGACCCGCCACCTCATCCAGCGGGCGCCAGCCGCTCAGGACGTGCCGGGTGTCGCGGTCGAAGGTGTAGAAGTGGCCCTGGCCGGGCTGGTCGTAGGTGCGCGCGATGGGCACGCCCGAGAGGGCGCACCACAGCAGCGTGCCCACGGCCCCGTGGCTGACGATCACGACGTCGCCGTCTCCGGAGGCCGGGTCGGCGAGCACGTCCTCGACCGCCGCGACGATGCGCTCCTGCTCGTCCGCGGCCGTCGCCCAGCCGCGCACGCTGCGTGACGGCTCGGCGAAGAAGGCATCCGCCAGCGCCTCGAACTCTGCGGGCGGGACGAATCCCGTTGCGCTGCGGTCGTTCTCACCCAATCCCGTATGCCGTTGCCGCGGCAACGCGCCCGCCAGCAGGTCCGCACACTCGATCGCCTTGCGCTCGTCCGACGACCACACCGACGTCACATCGCGCAACCACGCACCCCCCGCGAGGGCCGCCGCGCGCGCCCGGCCCACCTCCGACAGCCCCCAGTCCGGCACCGGTACGGCCGGGTCGACCACCACCTGGGGGTGCGTCAGGAAGACCACGAGCGGCATACGGCAACCTCAGGCGCGCGCGGCGCGCCAGCGGGCGGCGATCTCGAGCAGCCGGTCGGAGGCCTCGGGCTCGCCGATCGTCGCGCGCACCCCGTCCGTGCCGTATGGCCGCACGGTCAACGCACGTCGTTCGCACACCTCCGCGAACGCCGCGGTGTCCTCGCCGAGCGGGAACCACACAAAGTTCGCCTGGCTCGCCGGCAGCCGCCACCCCTGGACCGCCAGGGCGGCCTCGACGCGCTCCCGCTCGGCCACGAGTTCCTTTACCCGGACCGTCAACTCATCGATCGCCTCCAGCGAGGCGAGCGCGGCGGCCTGAGCGAGCAGATTGACCCCAAAGGGCGTCGCCGTCGCCCGCAGTGCCTCGGCCAGTGGCTCGGGCGCCACGGCATACCCGACGCGGAGGCCGGCGAGGCCGTAGGCCTTCGAGAACGTCCGCAGGACAACGACATTGGGGAAATCGCGAGCAATCGACAGACTGTCGGGCGCACCAGGGTGGGTGACGAACTCCAGATAGGCCTCGTCGATGACCACGAGCACATGGGGAGGAACGGCGTCCAGAAAGAGCCGCAAGTCGGCGTCGGGCACGATGGTGCCGGTAGGGTTGTTCGGCGTGCAGACGAGCACGACTTTGGTCCGCGAGGTGATGGCGCCGAGCATCGCGGGCAGGTCGTGCTCGTGCCCGGAGGTGAGGGGCACGGGCACCGGACGGGCGCCCGGGAGCGCGGTGACGATCGGGTAGGCCTCGAAGGAGCGCCAGGCGAAGACCACCTCATCGCCCGGCTCGCACATGGCGGTCATGATTTGTCCGAGGACGCCGACCGACCCGGTGCCGCAGGCGATTTGACCGACGCCGACGCCGAGCCGCTCGGCGAGCGCCCCCCGCAGGGCAGTGTTGCCCATGTCGGGATAGCGATTGATCCCTGCCGCAGCCTCGCGCACGACGGCGAGCACGCTCGGCAGCGGCGGATAAGGATTCTCGTTCGAGGAGATCTTGTAGGCCGTCAGTCCCGCCACCGGGGCCGGTGGGCGTCCCGGGCGATAGGCCGGCAGGCTCGCCAGGACCGGGCGAGGCGCGGGGGTGGCGGGACCGGACGGCATACGGCTCACTTCTTGTCGTCGTCGGGCAGGACGAAGTTGAGCACCATCGAGACCAGGGTGATCACCAGGGCGGCCATGACGGCATTCCAGAAGAAGTGGTCGATGGTGAAGTCGAGATTCAGGGCCGAGCAGATCCACTCGGTGATCTGCAACATGAAGGCGTTGACGATGAAGGTGAACAGGCCCAGCGTCAAGATAATCGCGGGAAAGGAGAAGAACGTGGCGATCGGCTTCACCACCGCGTTGACCACGCCGAAGATGATCGCGACGAGCACGATGGTCAGCAGCCGGGTGGAGAGCTTGTCCGCGTCCTCCCCCAGCCGGACCCCGTTGACCACAAGCGCGGCGACCCAGAGTGCGACGGCGTTGACACCGACCTTGATGAGCATGTTCTGCATACGGCCATCCTGACCGATAAAGCTGTTGCCGCGCTGGACCTCGGGAAACGGTTTTGTAACCGGATGGTGCTGGGCAGCGCAACGCGCGCGGGCTACGCTCCGACGGACACGTCATACGGGCGCTCGTCATAGTTGCTTTGCCCTTGGAGGATTCTCGTGCTTCGCCGTCGTTCTGCTCTCGCCCTCGCGGGCGCCTTCTCGCTCACGCTCGCGCTCGGCGCCTGCGGCTCCGACTCGCTGTCGAACTCGTCGACGTCGGCGAGTGCGGGCGGGGGCGCCACCACCTCCGCGGCCTCACCGACGAGCCAGGCCGTCGACCCGGCGCTCGCCGCAAAGGTGCCGGACAAGATCAAGACGGCGGGCAAGATCATCATCGGAACGGACGCGACCTATCAGCCCAATGAGTACCTCGACAACGACGGCAAAACCGTGATCGGTATGGACGTTGAACTCTTCGACGCCGTCGCCGCCAAGCTCGGCCTCAAGACGGAATGGGCGCCGACCGGTTTCGACCAGATCATCCTCGGCGTCGGCAGCGGTAAGTATGACGTGGGCGTCTCCTCGTTCACCATCAACGCCGACCGGATGAAGGTCGCGACGATGGTGTCCTACTTCAAAGCCGGCACCCAGTGGGTTGTCGCCAAGGGCAATCCGGAGAAGGTCGACCCGGACAACGCCTGCGGCAAGAAGGTGGCCGCTCAGAAGGCCACCGTCCAGTCCGATGTGGACTACCCCAAGCGCAACAAGGCCTGCACCGACGCCGGCAAGCCCCCGATCCAGTTGCTCATCGACGCCGACCAGGGCAAGGTCACGGCGATGGTCCAGAACGGGAAGGCCGACGCGATGATGGTGGACCTGCCGCCGGCGATCGCCGCGGTCGAGACGACCAATGGCGAGTTGGAACTCCTTGGCCAGCAATACGATTCGGCGCCGTACGGGTATGTCTTGCCCAAGGACCAGACGGCCTTCGGTGAGGCGATCGTCGGCGCCCTCAAGGCCCTCGATGCCGACGGCACCTACAAAGCCATCCTTACCAAGTGGAAGACCGAAGGCGGGGCCATCAACGACTTCGCGGTCAACCCCTCTGTGGGCTGATCGGTGACGGACCTGACCACGGACCGACCGGGCGCGATCCACGCCCGGCCGGTCCGGCATCCCGGACGTTGGATCGCTGTCGTCGGGATCGCGATCGTCGTGGCCATGATGATCAGTTCGGTCGTCACCAACCCCAAGTGGAACTGGTCGCTGGCCTTCCAGATCATGCAGCAGAAGCCCGTCATTGAGGGCCTGTGGAAGGGGACCATCTTCGGCACCATCGGCTCGATGGCGCTTGGCATCGTTCTGGGCGTCATCCTCGCTGTCATGCGGTTGTCCGACAACCCGGTCCTGCGCGGCGTCTCGTTCGTCTATACGTGGTTCTTCCGAGCTATGCCGCGCTACGTGCTGCTCGCCTTTATGGGCGGCGCGATCGCGCTGCTCTACCGCAACTTCGATGTCGGCATCCCGTTCGGCCAGCAGATCAGCAAAGCCCTCGGCCTTGGCTGGGACGGCACCTTCTGGTCCTTCAGCTGGAACAGCATTTCGAGCACGATCTGGGTGGGCATCCTCGGTCTCGGCCTCTCCGAAGCGGCGTATATGGCCGAGATCGCGCGGGCGGGCATCTTGTCGGTCGACAAGGGCCAGTCGGAGGCAGCGCAAGCGCTGGGCATGTCGCCAGGCCAGACGATGCGGCGGATCGTCCTGCCCCAGTCGATGCGGGTCATCGTGCCCCCGACCGGCAACGAGACCATCGCCATGGTCAAGGACACCTCGCTCTTCATTGCGGCCTCGATCATCACCGAGCTCTACTTCCAGGCCTACGGGTTTGGTCAGCGCAGCTTCCAGATCGTGCCTGGCTTTATGGCGGCCGTGCTGTGGTACCTCATCGTCTGCAGTGTCCTGATGGTCGGCCAGGCCTGGCTCGAACGTCACTTCGGCCGCGGCTTCGGCACCGCGAAGAAGCCGAAAAACCAAGCGCTGAAAGCGAAAATGGTCGGCGTCGGCAATGCGGGAGCGGGCTCGGTATGACGGATCGACCTCAGGGCGGAACGCCGCTCGTTCACGCGGTGAATGTCACCAAATCCTTCGGCAACAACCAGGTGCTCAAGGGCATCGACATGGACGTTCACAAGGGCGAGGTCGTCTGCTTCCTCGGGCCGTCGGGTTCGGGCAAGACGACTTTCCTGCGCTGCATCAACCAGTTGGAGACGATCGACGGCGGCCGGATCTGGGTCGACGGCGACCTGATGGGCTACGCCGACAAGGGTGGCCGGTTGCATCGGCTGCACGACAAAGAGATCGCCCGCCAGCGCCGCGACATCGGCATGGTCTTCCAGCGTTTCAACCTCTTCCCGCACATGACGGTGCTCGAGAACATCGTCGAAGCCCCGTGCCAGGTCAAGGGCGAGAGCAAGTCGGAGGTGACCGAACGCGCCCATACGCTCCTGAAGCGGGTCGGGCTCGCCGACAAGCCAGCCGCCTACCCAGCCCAACTTTCCGGCGGGCAGCAGCAGCGGGTGGCGATCGCGCGGGCCCTGGCGATGCGCCCGAAGCTGATGCTCTTCGACGAGCCGACGTCGGCGCTCGACCCGGAACTGGTCGGCGAGGTGCTCACGGTCATGCGGGAGTTGGCCAATGAAGGCATGACCATGATCGTCGTCACCCACGAGATGGGCTTCGCGCGCGATGTGGCCGACCGCGTCGTCTTCATGGACGGTGGCGTGGTCGTCGAGCAGGGCCCACCGAAGCAGGTCATCAACGACCCGCAGCACGAGCGCACGCGCAGCTTCCTGCGCCGGATGCGCGCCGAGCACGAAGAGACCGCCTCAGCCCTGAAGGACCGCGTCGACGAAGCAATGTGACAATGATTCGACCCTTGCCCACCGAACGTCCGGGGGAAAGACCCGTCACGGATGCAGTTGCGCCTCGCGCTCGCGGGCACACCGGTAGTTCGCAGCAAGGTGTAACTAAACTCACAGCCGACGGTGAGACTTCGCTTGTCGCCCAGGAGTTGACGCGGGAGGTTGTCCATATGGAGCCGCTAGAGGAACTGACAGACGAATTGGCCGCCCTGCACCGGGGCCAGGGCGTGCGCACGGGAGATATCCACCGACTCATCGGCCCGGCCCTGATGGCGGCCCTGCAGCTCGAAGACCCTCTATCACCCGTGCAGGCCCGCGATTACCTCATCTCCGGGCTGGTGGCAGGTATTCGCACGCTCCCGCCGCGTCAGGCCACGGTCTTCGAGTTCGCGTCTGGACTCAAGAGCGCGGAGCCGACCATGGCCGCCCGTCTCGACCGGGCAGCCAGCGAACTCGACCGCGACACACGCACCCTCCGTCGCTGGCTGGAAAAGGCAAATGTCGGTGTGGCGATCTACCTCATGCGCAACCACGGCCACGCCGAGGTCGAGGCATCCGGCCACCCCCGACGCGACGATTGGTATATCGAGTCGATGTGGGTTGAGGCCGACTTACGAGCCCGTCAGCCAGTCTTTCGGATACAGAAGTCACTGTTTCCGACGGTCGGTGGCGCCACCCAACTTACCGAGCCGATCAGTTTGCCACCGCACCCAGCCGAGTCCCTCGGAGATATCTCTGTGGCAATCTACGGGGGCGCCCGGCTCATCGAAGTCCGACGCAGTGGCCCGTCGCTATGGATGACCCAACTATCGCTGCCCGCACCAATGCGCGTGGGTGAGATCGTGACGTTCGGGCTCGAGTGCACGCTCCCCGCGCGCGACTGGATGGCCCCGATGTCCGTTTTCACGCCGATCCGTCCCACGAGGGAATTCCGATGCACCGTTCATTTCGGCAGCCCGATGGTCGCCCAGCGGGCGTGGATTCTTCGCAACGCCCTGCCCAACTTCTTTGGCGTCGAGCCCATGACTCCCTTGGCCGAGGAGATCGACCTGGCAGCCGATGTCCCCGTGGACGTACGTTTCACCAATCCCCTGCCTGGGCTGACCAGTGGCATCCAATGGGCGTGGGCTGACGACGCCCCCTAACCGCGCACAGTACGAAGCGGGCCGACTGGGAGATCCAGTCGGCCCGCTGGCCACTTCGGCGTCGCACGGCTGCGTCGCCTTCTCAGCCGAAGAGCGTGATGATCCACCCGTAAGTGTGCATCTTCGCCACCTCCATTCCTTGTCGATTCCCGGGAAGTTCCGGCAAAACAAGGAAATGACCATTTGGCGAATTCGTCGATGGATTGAACAACCCATAGGGTTGACGAACCCATTCATCTAAAGGATGTGGGTCGACCAACCCATGGAGATAGACATCTATGGGTTGTTTAACCCATAGAAATTCTCTGCGCAATTGGTAAGGCATCCCGTTTGATGCCGTTGCACCTTGCGGCACCCGTTCTTGATCATCAAACGGGACTTTGGGTTCACCAAACCCCGGCACCGCGAACTGGCGAAGAACCGCCATAAGCTGCTGATCCTGTTCACCAACGCGAACTGGCTGATGCGCGGCCGGGCTGTCGCCCTGATGGGGTGACGGCCACCGCTTCACCCTGCCCGGATACACGAGAAACCCTCAACGCGAACAAGATTCGACCTCCGCAGAGGCCAGAACACGCGCGCCTACGAGCGCTCCGACGGCCGATCCCGCCTCAGATCAGCGTTTCGATAGCTCAATGACGCGCCCCGCTAGCACGAGTCAGGCCAGGCGCCTGTGTCCTCGAATTTGTGGGCTTGCCGCTCCTGGCGCGGGCCGCGTACACCTGCCTGTGCCATGACTGACATCGGAATCCCCGGGTATGACGAGGCCGACCTGCTGGGGCAGGGCGGCTTCGGTGTCGTCTACAAATGCCGCCAAGTGGCGCTCAATCGCACCGTTGCCGTCAAGATCTTCCGCTCGACCGACGGATCGATGCCCTTCGAGACCTTCGAGCGCGAGTGCGCCGCCATCGGACAACTCGACTGGTGCCCGCAGATCGTCACCGTCTTCTCAACCGGCCAGACCAAATTCGGCGAACCGTACATCGTCATGGAGTACGCCCCCGGCGGGTCGTTGGCTGGGCATCTCGGTGTTCACGGCTCGATGGACGAGTCAGCGGCACGTCGGATCGGCCTACATATCGCCACCGCGCTCGCCACAGCGCACGACGCGGGCATCCTGCACCGCGACGTGAAGCCCGGCAACGTCCTGATCTCCCGAAGTGGCGACCCGGTCCTGGCCGACTTCGGAATCGCTCGCCTCGTCGGCGGCACCGCCACCGCAACCGGCCTCGTTAGCGGGACGATTGCCTATTCGGCACCGGAGGTGCTCGAGGGGCGGGGGGCCACCGCCCAATCGGACATCTATTCGCTGGGAGCCATGCTCTTTGCCGCGCTGGCCGGCCATCCGCCATACGTTCTGGGCAGCGGTGAGGCAATGGCGGCGGTCATCTCACGAACCCTCATCGGGCCACCGCCCGACACTCAAGGATTGCCCGTCAGTTCGGGCTTTGCGGACGTGCTGGCGCGATGCCTCGACCGCGAGCCGGCGCGGCGGTTCGCCTCAGCTCACGACGTGGCAACGGCATTGGAGTCGACCATAGCCCGGCAAAGCACCGCGCCCGAAACGCGTACCGTCGCGCGATCCGCCTTGCGAGAATGGCCGAGCGCCTTCTACTACGTGACACCGACCTCCACCGGGTCTTCGCGGCCGACGGGACGCCAGTGGCCCACGGCAACCGACTATGTCGAGGCGATCCAGGCCCGGCCGAATCCGGTGCAAGCGGCCCAGTTCGGCGGTGCACGGATCGTGCGCGACTCCTTGGGTATGCCCGCGTCGGCGAGTGGGCAAAATGCCGTCGTCTTCGAGTTGAGCGATCGCACCGGGCCGCTGGCCCTTCGGTGTTTCACCCGTGACCCCGTGGACGGCGAGACGCGGTATCGCGAACTGGGCGCCTTCCTGGCCGAGCACCATCTGCCCTCCGTCACTCCGTCGGTCTGGGTCGATGAGGCCATTGCTGCGTCGGGCGGGACCTGGCCCGCGGTGGTTATGCCGTGGGTCCCCGGAGTCCCACTCAACCTCGCGGTCGAGGGCATGCTCGAACGTCCGGAAACACTGCGCCAACTCGCCGAAGCGCTCGTCAGCGTGGTGGGTGATCTTTACCGTTCGGGCGCTGCGCATGGCGACCTCCAGTGCGGAAATATCCTTGTCGATCAGGACGGAGTGGTGCGACTGGTCGACATGGACGGCTTCTTCGTGCCTGCCATGACCAAGGCGCCTGGTGAGATCGGCCATCCCCACTTTCAGCACCCGCGTCGCACCGCAGCACATTGGGGCGCCGACGCCGACGCCTTCAGTCTGCTGGTGATCTACACGAGCCTGCTGGCGCTCGCCGACAATCCTCAGCTTTGGCGCTTCAACACCGGAGAAAATCTGATCCTCGGCCGAGAGGACTATCTACGGCCTGAAGCGACACCCGCTTGGCACACCCTGACGGCCACGTCGAATCCCCGACTCGCTGGGCTGACCCGCGCACTGGCGGACTACTGCCGGGCGGACGTGCCACCAGGACTTCACGATGTGCTCCTGCGGATCCGCCCCGCGCTGGCCGAAGCCCGGGAAGCCGACCTGCGCTCCGGGTCGGGTCCATTGACACAGTTGGGAAAGCCGACGCCTAGCCCCGTCGGCGGCCCGCTCGCCACCGAGATCAGCGGCTCCGTGACGCCCACAGACGAGGCCGGCGATGCCTGGTGGGACTCGGGGCCGGCGCCGAGCGACTGGTGGGAATCGAGTCCGGAGGAGTCGCCAACTGTCCTGAAGACAACCCGTACACCGGGACTCGCGGACCTGCCGAGGTCGGATGGTGCGGTAACTGAGCGGGTCGACGTCGCGGCCACTCGCCGAACGACAGGCCTCGCCCCTGGCCTCGCAGCCGCGTCAGGGGCGGTCGCCTCCGGCACCGCGGCGAACGCTCGACGGGGCCTCGCGACGATCATGGGCGGCAATGCCGTCGGCGCCGGTATGACGGCCGGCCTGCTCGCGGGTGCCCTGGCGTTGGCCGTTCAGGCGGCGATCGGCCCCGGCCTGCCGCTGCAGTTCCGTTCCTTGCTTTTCCTGGTGCTCGTCGGCAGCCTGCTGGCCGCCTCCCTGGGCGGCGTCGGTGCGGCCACGATGGGTGCCTGGAAGGCCGCGCGTAACCGTGCACTTACAGGAGTGATCGAAGGCGCGCTGCTAAGCCTTATAGCTCTTGAGATCTTCCAACTCAGCATGGTCATGCGAGAAGTCCCGCTAGGCCCAGTGCCATTCCCGGTTCTCGCAGTTGTTTGGGCACTTTCCGGCGCAGCAATCGGGCTGGCGACTGGCCTTGCTCGGCGCTCGGTTCGGGCGGCTCTGTCCGGGCTCGCTGGCGGGGTCATGGGTGGGCTGGTCGGCGCGGTGGCCCACCGCGCATCGGCTCCGACCCTGGAGACGAACGCCGAGTACGACGGCACCGTCTTGGCCATCCACCCGACCGATCCGTTGACCATTGCCGGCGTCCTGGGCGCCTGTGTGGCGATCGGCCTGGCGATCGGCCTTGTCGACCGGTTGCGCCGGCACTGCTGGCTGACCGTAATCGAGGGGCCGATGCGCGGCCGCGAGGTCATCCTCGATGATGGGACGGGCACGATCGGATCCTCGCGCACGTGCACGCTCCGTCTCCCCGAAGGCAATGGTGTCCTCGAACAGCATGCCTCGCTGATCAACGAATCCGGCCGGCACCGGTTGGAGGTGGTGGGCGCCCTCGAACTCAATGGCAATTTCATCGACGACTTCGAGCCCCGCCCGCTCGTCAGCGGCGACGTCCTGCGCATCGGTGGCTGCTTTATCCGCTTCGACGTCAAGGACGGCGGGCGATGAACGGGCGCCGTCGCTTCTTCACCGCCCTGCTGGGCGCCTGGGTGGCCCTCCTGGCCGCCGCCGGAGCCATCCTGGCCGTCGCCCATTCGGCGAGTGGGACCGACGTTGCGCAGCCGGCGGCAACGCCGAACCGCGTCGTGTCTACGAAATGGAAGACGGTCACCATCACGAAAACTGCGGGCGAGTTGTCTTCGGTGGGTTGTCCGACCGACCCCAGCCTTGGGTCCACCGCCGAGAGTGTTGACCTCTATCCTCCCCCGTCTCCCGCAACGGACAAGACCTCCCTTGGCGAGGAGGACGCCTGCAATCCGCCACCGGACGACACTGCGGGCCCCAACCATCCATGACCTACGAGCGCCGGATCGACCGGCTCAACCCCGGGCTGATCCTGCTACTGGTCGATCAGTCCGACTCGATGAACGAGCCCCTTGCGGGCGGCGAGACGCCCAAGGCGCAAGCCGTGGCGGATCAGATCAACCAACTGATCTACGAGTTGATCCTGCGCTGCGTCAAGACGCCGCGCGAGCCGCCGCGGCCCTACTTCCATCTCGGCGTCATCGGTTACTCGACGGCGCGAAGCGGCGACCCCCTCGTTGTCTCACTACTGGCGGCGGGCGACGCGCAGAACCTCGGCCTCCAGTCGACCACCGAGTTGGCCGCTGCTCCCCTGCGCATTGAGCGGCGGCAAGGCACAGGAGGTGGCACCGTCAACGCCCCGATCTGGGTCGAGCCGGTGGCGCGTGGGGGCACGCCGATGTGCGGGGCGCTGGATCGGGCAGGACGAATCGCCGCCACGTGGACAAAGCGGTATCCGGATACCTTTCCGCCGATCGTCGTCAATCTCAGCGACGGCGAAGCAACGGACGGCCGCCCGGAACTCTGGGCCCAGCGGTTGCAGTCCCTGCGGACGAGCGACGGCACCCTGCTGCTGTTCAACATCAACCTCTCGGCCCAACCGAGCATGCCGATCGTCTTCCCCACCGACAGGACTGCCCTGCCCGACCGGCTCGCGCATCGCCTCCTCGAGATGTCCTCACCCCTCCCGTCGGACATGGTGCATACCGCCCGCGGGCAAGGGCTCGACGTCGTGCCGGGCTCACGCGGATTCGCCTACAACGCCGACCTGCGCACGCTCGCCCTCTTCTTGAATGTCGGAACCAGTGTCGGGAGAGCAGCATGGTGAACCGGTCTCCAACCCCCGCCCCAGCGGTAGTCGTGGGTATGGCAGCGCTTTGGGCGGCGACCTTTGCTGCCCTTGTCCTGCTGAACGACGACCTGCGCGCATTCTGGTCGGTGCTCCTGGGCATGTCGCTCGTCGGATCCGCCCTCACCTTGCTCTCCCGCCCCCAACAAGCTGCGGGTCGTCGCCCAACGAACCGGCCTGTTCGGCCGGCAACCAGCGGGCCGGTGGACGCGAGGCCCACGGTGCCGGTTGCGCAGGCATCCCCCGCCCCAGCAGCATTGCCGGCCCAGCCCAGCGGTGCCGACATGGCCGAGGTGACGTCGGTGCGCGCGGGACATAGGGCCCATCACGCACTGGCCGGCCAGCCGATCACGACCTCGGCACTCTCGCTGCCCAAAGCCGGCAACACCGACGCAGAGAACGAGGACGCCTTTGCGGTGTCGCCCGACCGCGGCCGGGTCGCGGTGAGCGACGGCGCGAGTTCGGCCTACCGATCCGGGGAGTGGGCACGCACTCTCTGCGCGGGCTTCGTCGAGAGTGGTGTCGCCGTGGATCCTGAAGCCATCGCTGAGTGGCTGCTGTCCCAGGCCCACACCTTCCAGCGAGCACGCTCGGGTGACGCCGGCTGGTGGGACGTGGAGGCAGCCGGACGCGGCGCCTTCGCCACCCTGGTGGCGGTCGAGTTCCACGCGGGCGTGTCCGCTCCGGCATGGCGGGCGGTGGCCGTCGGCGATTCGGTGCTCCTCCACCTGCGACCGCGCGGTGATGGGTATGTGCTCGTTGCCGGCTTCCCCATCGAGAGCGGCGAGGCCTTCACCTCGACTCCGGCCCTGGTCGCCAGCACGCTGACCTCGCGCACGGCTTTGCCGACTCTGCGTTTCGCCCACGGACAAGCCGCACCCGGGGACCGCTGGCTGGCCCTCACCGACGAACTCGCCAGGTGGGCGCTGCGCGCCCACGAGTCCGGTATGCCGATCTGGCCGCTCCTGTTCTCCGGCTCCGCTCCCGAGGTGACCGAAGCGGTGACCGCAGCTCGCCAGCAGGGCCAGCTGGTCAATGACGACATGACCCTGATCCGGATCGCCTTGGCATGACGCCACCAATAGCGAGGATGACGCAATGAGCGCTTGCACGTGCGGACACGGATTCGCGAAGAACGAGCGGTTCTGCCCGCGCTGCGGGTCGCTCCGGCCCGACGCTCCCGCCACGCCACCGCCGGCACCGGCATCCGCCATCGCGGCCGGCGACAACACACGCGGCTCGGGGGCGATGTCCAACCTCTCGCCGTCGAGGCAGGCCGGCCCGGCGGGTATCACGGAGGCCAGGTCGGGTTTGCCCAATGCCGGCCCCACCGCACCTCAGCCTGTGCCAACTGCGGATGGGCGGGGGGAGATTGGGGCGACCTCATACGCGCAGCAGAATTCAGCACCGGAAGCCTCGAAGCGAGCAGTGAACACCGTGCTCTTGCGCGAGGGCTGCGGTGTCCTTCTACTCCTGGGCTCGTTCTTCCAGTCGTGGTCGATCGTGCACACGGCGGGCTGGCCGGTGAGCGTGCTCGTGACGCTGGCCGCGCTGGCAATGCCGGTTCTCAACCATCTGGGTCGGCTCACCAGCACGCAGTCTCGCCCATCGCGCGGTCTGCTGCTGTTTCCCGCCGCTCCAATGGCCTTGCTGGTGCTTTTCACCACCATCCGTGAACTCACCGAGGACGACCTGGCGGGCGCAGGGCTGGCCCTTGCGGCCTGCGGCGTGCTCCTCATCCTCCAATCGACCTTGCCCGATTCGACGCATCGGGCCGAATGGTGGCTGCGCATCGGCCTGGGGCTGCTCGGTGTGACCGCGCTCCGGGCGGCGTACTCAGTGATCCAGGCGATCGTCGATTACGGGCGCGGCGCGGACGCCTATGTGATCGCCACCATCGTGCTCTTTGCCGTGTATGGGATCGGGCTGCCCGGTTGGTTCATGATTCGGACTGCGAAACGCAGTTCTGCGGACTGGGCGGCCGGCATCCTGTTGGGCATCGCTCTGCTGGTCGGTCTGATGCGCGCGGGGTCGTCGCCCGCGGGCCTGTTCTTCGCCACCCTGGCCATGGGCCTGGTGGCCCTCAGCGATGCGTCCGTGCTCTCACGCATGCACCCTCCACTGATCGGCGCGAATTGGTGGCTGCTTCCGGCCAGAGGGATGGTCACTTTCGGAGGCCTGACCTTTGGCTATCTTGCCTTGGCCAGGCTGGCCGGCCTGCTCACGGGCTACAACAGATCGGCCGCCTCGGCTCTCGCACTCGTCATCTGCCTCGGGATGGCGACCTTCGCGTTCGCGTGCCGATCGCATGCCAACCGTGGCAGTGCCCAGACCAGGGCGATGGTGGTGGGATGGTCCGGCGCGGCGTTGGTCCTCTCCCTCATCAACCTGTCACTCAGCTCGAAGGTCCGGTTGGGCGGCCCACTGTCCATGAACCTCTGGACCTTCGTGGCCCCCCTACTGATCGCCGGTGCCGTGACGGCGCCGGCGTCGGTCCGTCAACTCGGATCGCTTCACAAGAACTGATCCGGGGCGAGCCGTCAGGGGATGTCGAGACGTGCGTCCGGGCCGACCTCGATGCTCCGCTCGCCGAGCTTGACGCCGATGACCCCGAGCAGGATGAGCGCGCCGCCCACGAGCTGCACCGGCCGGGGCAGCTCGCCGAGCAGCAGCCACGCGAAGAGCACGGCCGAGACGACTTCGGACAGGGCGACAAAGGAGGCCAGTCGCGAGCCGAGGATGCGCGTGCCCACGATTCCCAGCACGTATGCTGCGGCCGCCGTCACGATGCCGAGCGCCGCGAGCGGGACCCACCAGGCGAAGGTGTGGCCGGCATACGTCGTCGTCGCGGTGCTTGCGGCGGCAGGGAGCAGCCCGGTGACGACGAGCAAGGCCAAGACAGCGGAGCCCACGACCAGGCCGCCGGCGGCCAGGGCCAAGGGCGGCAAGCCGTTGTCGGTGTCCGCCGAGATGATGAAGTAGGTCGCTGCACCGACCATCGCGCCGAGGGACCATAGGGCCCCGACGATGCTGACGTGATTGCCGCCGGAGAGGAGGTCGAGGACGAGCACCAGACCCAGCGCGGCCACGCCTGCGCCAGCGAGGGTGATCAGGCCCGGACGCTGGCCATGGCGAAGCCACAGCCAGACGACGACTGCTGCCGGCGCGGTGTATTCGATGAGGAGTGCCGGGCCGACGGCCATGTGAGCAACGGCCGAGAAATAGCAGAACTGGGCACCGGCCACCGCCAGCACGCCATACAGCGTGATCACCCGCCACGTGCGGCGCAGCACCGAGAAGTCGCCGCGCAGGGCACGGATGCCGAAGGGCAGGAGCACGCTCGCGGCAAGCGCCATCCGGACGAGGACGACTCCAGCAGGATTCCAGCCCGCGTCGAGCAGGCCCCGCGCAAGGGGGCCCGAGAGGCTGAACCCCACGGCGGAGCCGAGGGCCAGCAGGAGCCCGACCCCTGCACCGGGCCCCTGCCGCGCCACCATCGCGCCCGCCCCGACGACACCGCCGGTGGCACTGGAATAGGTCGCGTCATGGGTCACGGACGACATGACTCATGACTGTAAGAGTGCTTCGCGTAAGGTGTCAACATGGTTTTTGCCAATGACACGGACCTCTGTTTGAGATCCGCCGTGGAGCTGGTGAACAGCGCTGCCGCGCCCGACTCGCTGACCAGCATCGACGACCTGGACGGCATCTTCGATCGCTATGGCTACACCGGCCGACACGATCGCAGCGACGCCGAACTGCAACAGGTGCGAGCCATCCGCGGGGAGTTGCGCGACCTCCTTCTTGGGGATCCGGAGACGACCGTCGCCTTGATCAACTCGACGCTCGTCCGCTTCTCATCCGTCCCGCGCCTGGTGCGCCACGACGCCATCGACTGGCATCTCCACGCCGTCGACGACTTCGCCCCCCTTGCCCATCGGATGCTCGTCGAGACCGCGATGGCAATGATCGACGTGATCCGTGCCGACGGGACCAGCCGGCTGACGACCTGCGCCGATGACGAGTGCGACGGCATCGTCCTGGACCTGTCCCGCAACCGCTCGCGCCGCTATTGCTCGACCACGTGCGGCAACCGCAATGCCGTCGCTGCCTATCGCGCCCGCCGCGCGGCGGACTGAGCCCACTCAGGCGCTCTCGGCGCGGGCGTCCCACCAGGCCTGACCGGCCTCTCGACGGGGCTGAACCGGCCTCTCGACGGGGCTGAACCGGCCTCTCGACGGGGCTGAACCGGCCTTTCGACGGGGCTGAACCGACACATCGCTCATTCATTGACACCCCACCGGACCATCGTGTACAACTAGTCCCAAT
>NZ_DAOQZV010000047.1:0-16602 GCF_035343835.1 Nostocoides sp.
CCAGCCGACCCTCGGCGCCGGCGACGCCGGCGAAGAGGACCCGCGCGGCATACGGGTTGGGGAAGGCGCCGCCCTCGGCCAGGCGGACGGCAAGTGCCGGCACGCAGGCCAGCCGGTCACCGAGGGCGTCGATCAGCCGGTCCACGCTGGCCGTGCTCACCTCGGGGAGGAAGGCGAGCGTCAGGTGCAGCTGCTCGGGATCGGTCCAGCGCAGGTCGGTGCCCGCCTCGCGGCGCGGTTCCAAGAACTCCTCCAGATCCTCGATCACCTCCGCAGGCGGGATGACGGCCACGAACATGCGCATCCGCCGACCGTACCCGGACGCCGGCCTCAGCCGCCGAGGGCGAGGACTTCCTCGAACCCGTCGCCCATGCACTCAACCAACCGGTCGGTGTCGTGGATGACCGAGCCGTCCATATTGAAGCCGACGCCGCACGTGCCGCCGTGGGTGACCATCGCGGCCATGACGGCGACGCCGGGGAGGGGGCCGAAGGGGAAAACCCGCTCGACCTTGGCCCCGGCCATATAGGTCTGATAGGGCAAGCCGGGCACATTCGAGGCCGACATATCGGCTGACGCCGACACCTTGGCGGCGGCTGCCCCGACCCCCGAGGGCAGCAGATTGGCGATCGGCGCGAGGAAGGAGAAGGAGTCCAGGGCCGGCTCGACCCGCAAGGAGAGCACGAGCCCGCGCAGCACGGCGATCCGCTCGGCGGGGTCGGTGATGCCCATCGGCCCCGCGAACATCGCGCCCGCCCACTTGTTGCCGCCCATCGGGTCGTCGTCGCGGCGCAGGCTGACCGGCATCACCATGGGCAGCGACCGCAGGGAGAGGCCGTGCTGCTCGTGGTAGATCCGCATCCCGCCCAGGAGCGCGGCGATATAGGCGTCGTTGACCGAGCCGGAGGCCGCCCTGGCCGCGGCCTTGAGGTCGGCCAACTCGCATTCGAGCACCCCGAAGCGCCAGGCCGCACCCGTGCGGCCCTCGAAGAGCGGGGACCCCTTGGCTGCTGGGATGGCCGTGCGCCGCGCGGACGCGACAAAACGCAGGGCGGAGTCGGTGGTGCCGCGCGGATTCGTGAGCGCCTGGACCCCGGCAGACACCAGCTTCGACGCCGCCGACGGCATGGCCCGCACTTGATGGTTGATGGTGTCGATCGCCAGGTCGTTGGCACTCGGGTCGGCGCCCTCGGCCGAGCGCGCAACCGGCTTGTCGGGCGTGTGCTCGCGGGTGCGGCTCTGCAAGAGGGACAACAGCTGCACGCTACCGAGGCCATCGGTCAGGGAGTGGTGCAGCTTGAGCAGATAGGCCGCCTTGCCATCGGGCAGGCCTTCGATCAAGGTCCCCTCCCACAGCGGCCGGCTCCGGTCGAAGGGCACCATCGCGGCACTCTGCGCGAAGGCGAGCAACTGCGGCATACCGCCTGGGGCGGGCACCCGCACCCGGCGCAGGTGGTAGTCGAGGTCGAAGTTGTCGTCGCTCACCCACCCGGGTGCCCCGATCGGCAGGGCCGACTCCTGGACCCGCTGCCGCATCCGCGGGATCAGCCGGCCTGCCCATTCGTGCGCGGCCCGGAACCGCGCCCAGTCCGGGGCCGTGTCGAGCATGAGCAGCGCCGCTGTCGTCGACGAATGCGCGGGGTGGCGCTCACTGCGCCACATCAGCGTCTCGAGGTCGTTCATCCGACGCGCCGCGCCCCACTCGCTCGCGTGCGCCCACGCCTCCGCGTTCGCCCGCGACGGGTCGTATGCCGTTCGCTCGCCCGCCATGGTCACCACCCCTCTCCGTGGACTTCGTGCCCGGGTGCCTCGCGCAGCAATCCTCGGTAGGTCGACTCGACCGATTTGCCGTGGTTGATGACGGCGTCGACCTCGTCGAAGATCGGGGTGTCCACGCCGTGTGCGCGCGCCAAGGACACGACGACGCCCGCGCTCTTGACGCCCTCCGCCACTTGATTCATCCCGGCGATGATGTCGTCCAGGGTCTTGCCGCGGCCGAGCTCGTAGCCGACCGTGCGATTGCGCGAGAGCGGGCTGGTGCAGGTGGCGATCAGGTCACCCATGCCGGCCAGGCCGGTGAAGGTCTCGGGCCGCCCGCCCATCGCGACGCCCAACCGGGTCAGCTCGTGCAGGGCCCGGGTGATGACCATGGCGCGGGTGTTGTCGCCCGCACCGAGACCGTCGCCAAAGCCGACCGCGATCGCCAACGGGTTCTTCAGCGCGCCCGCGATCTCGACGCCGAGGACGTCCTCGCTGGTGTAGACCCGATACCACGGCACATGGAAGAGCCCCTGCAGCATCGTGGCCGTCGTCAGGTCGGGCATCGCGATGGTGGCCGCCGCGGCATACCCGGCGACGACCTCCTTGGCGATATTGGGCCCGGACAGCACCCCAGCCGGATGGCCGGGGAGCACCTCGTTGATGATCTCGGTCATCCGCTTCGAGGTCCCCTGCTCTAGGCCTTTGACCAGCGAGACGACCGGGATCCACGGGCGCACATGCTCGCCCACCGACTCCAACACTCCGCGCAGGTGCTGCGAGGGGACGGCGGCGACAATGACGTCGGCAGCCGCAACGGCCTGATCGAGGTCAGCGGTCGCCCGCAGCGAGCGGGTGAGCGTCATGCCGGGCAGATAGCGCGGGTTCTCGTGCTTGGTGTTGATGGCCTCGGCGATGTCGGGGTCGCGCAGCCACTGCAGGACTTCGGTGTTGCGGGCCGCGATCGACGCGACCGCGGTGCCCCACGACCCCCCGCCGAGGACGGTGACCTTGGGCTTGCGCGCGCTCATGCATTCTCCTTGGTGGGCCAGTTGTCCAGGGTGTCGACAAAGAGTTGACGCACCTCGGCGATGTGCTGATCGAGCGTGTCCTTGGTCCACGTGTCGGTCGGAATGGGTTCCAGGACAACGACATCCACGGTGCCGGGGTTGATGACCAGGGAGCGGCGCCACATCAGGTCGCCGGTGTTGCGGAAGACGATCGGCACGATCGGCACCCCCGCCTCCATGGCCATGTGGAAGGCGCCCTTCTTGAAGCGCCCGAGCCGCTGGGTCGACGAGCGGGTGCCCTCGGGGAAAATCAACAGCGATGTGCCCGAGCGGATTCGCTCGGTGACTTGCGCCAGGGTCGCGACCGCCTTGGCGTTGTCGCCGCGATCGATGAAGGCCGGGTTGAGGATGAGATTCATCAGGAACATCCGCGGGTCGCGCTTGGCCTCGGCCTTGGCGACCGCGGTGAAGTCCCTCTCCAACAGGGCGCCGGCGACAAGCGGGTCGAGCGAGCTCTGGTGGTTGCCGATGAAGACGGCCGGTCGGGCCGCAAGGAGATTCTCTTCGCCCTGGATGTTGAGCTCGACGCCGGCCAGCCCGAAGCCGAGCTTTGACGCTAGCGCGACGCCCGCGTTCATGCCCTCCTGCCGGCTGCGCCGAAGGACGCCGACGGCTGCACCGACGCCGAGGCCGAGGTTGATGCCGCCCATCGCGGCGAGTGTGCCGGCATACGACCGCAGGCCCGCGGAGGCGGGGTCGCGCAGCACCACGACGGGCCAATGGGCGAGCTCGGCAGCCTTGCGGAGCACCGGATGCGGGTTGAGCGGATGGGGACGCCCGACGGTGGCGAGGAAGGCGATGTCCTCTTGCCCGTTGCCATAGGCAAAGCTCGATGCGAGGTCGACCTTGTGCTTCTTGGCGAAGGCGCGCACCCCGCCGGCCTTGTTCTCGCCCCACAGCATGCCCGTCGTGGTCTTGCCGGTGAGGACGCCGTCCTCGTCCTCGAGTTCGGTGCAAATGACGTGCGGGATGCCGAGGTCGTTGGCGACCGGCTCGATCTGCATCCGCGTGGCGGACGAGGCAACGGCAATGGTGTGGCCCTTGCGCAGGTGGGCCCGGACGATGTCGCGTGCTTCCGGGCGGATGGTGCCGGCGATCTTGGTGGTGAAGACCCGCTGCCCGAACTCGGCGACCTCATCGACCGTGCGGCCCTTGAGACCGGCGAAGCTGACCTCGCCCATGATCTGCGGGTCACCCCCGAGCACGCTGCCGTCGACCGCGGCGACGAGGGTCTTGGCGAACTCCAGGGGACCGACGTCGCCGCGGCGGAGGCGATCGGCATACAAGGTGGTGGCGGTGTAGCCCTGGACGATCGTGCCGTCGAGGTCGAAGAACGCCCCGACGCCGGGGCCGTCGGGCGATGCCTCGATCTCGGCGATCAGCTCGGCCGCGGTGATATCCATGGGCAGTCCTCGTCGTAGGGGATGCGTCGGAGAGTAGCGCGACGCCCCGACAACGGTGTAGCCGCTGTCGGGGCGCCTCGCGTGCACGGCATACGTGCCGTATGCCGGGTCAGCCGGCGACGACGTCCAAGGTCAGGTTGGCGAGGACATCGGCGTGCAGGCGGACGGTCGCCTTGTGCGTGCCGGTCGCCTTGATGGGGGTGGGGACCTCCACCTTGCGTCGGTCGAGGTCCGGACCGCCCGCGGCCTTGACGGCCGCGACGATGTCACCGGTGGAGACGGCGCCGAAGAGGCGGCCCTCCTTGCCGGCGTGGGCCTTGACGGTGACCGTCTTGGCCTCGAGGTTGCCCTTGATGGACTGGGCTTCTTCGAGGGACTTCACGGCGCGGGTCTCGCGGTTCTTGGCGATCGCGTCGATCTGCTTCTGCGCGCCCACGCTCCACGCGGTGGCCAGGCCACGACGGAAGAGGAAGTTGCGGGCATACCCGGGCTTGACGTCGACGACATTGCCGGCGCCGCCGAGGCCGGTGACCTCGTGGGTGAGGATGACCTTCATCTGGGGTTTCTCCTTCGATCCGGGCGTCAGCGCGAGGAGCTGCTGTAGGGCAGCAGCGCCATCTCGCGGGCATTCTTGACAGCGTTGGCGATCAGGCGCTGCTCCTGGACCGAGACACCGGTCACGCGGCGGGCGCGGATCTTGCCGCGGTCGGAGATGAACTTGCGCAGCAGCGCGGCGTCCTTGTAGTCGATGTTCTCGATCTTCGCGGACTTCAGGGGGTTGGCCTTCTTCTTGGGCCGACGCACAACGGGCTTTGCCATCGTGGTGCTCTCCTTCTTAGGTGAAGAGCCCGAGCGGTTGACTCGGGATGGGTGACTTACACGTGGGTGAGCGGTGAGCGCGCAGCGGCGAGGTGACCACGACGCGAACCGACTCGCGGTTTCTCGACGATCGGCGAGCGGGAACTGCGACGCGAAGCGGGCAGATCCCACGAGCCGATGAGGCGAGAAATCAAAACAACATCAAAATGGGGGTTCGTCGTAGGACGGGGCGTTGCCCCAGCCGCCGGAGTTGCCCCCGGAATTGCCGCCACCGGAGTTGCCGGAGTTGCCACCGGAAGGCGAGCCCCAGCTACCGGAGTTGCCTCCCGCGCTCTGGCCGCCGGAGTTGCTACCCCAGCCGCCGCCGGAGCTGCCGCCCTGGCCACCGGTGTTGCCACCGCCGGCCCAGGGGTCCTCCTGCTGGCCGCCGCCACCGCCGAAGTTGCCGCCACCACTGCGCTGGGTGCGGTTGACCTTGGTCGTCGCGTAGCGCAGCGAGGGGCCGACTTCGTCGACGTCCATCTCGATGACGGTGCGCTTCTCGCCTTCCTTGGTCTCGTAGGACCGCGACTTCAGACGACCGGAGACGATGACGCGGGTGCCCCGGTGCAGGGATTCCGCGACATTCTCGGCCACCTCGCGCCAGACCGAGCAGCGCATGAACAGGGTCTCCCCGTCCTTCCACTCGTTGCTCTGGCGATCGAAGGTGCGCGGCGTGGACGCGACGGTGAAGTTCGCGACGGCCGCGCCCGAGGGCGTGAAACGCAACTCCGGGTCACCGGTCAGGTTGCCGATGACGGTGATGGTGGTCTCGCCTGCCATGTGGGTGTCCTAACGAGGATCAGGCGTCGGCGCGCAGCAGCTTGGTGCGCATGATCAACTCGGACAGCCCGAGCTGACGGTCCAGCTCCTTGGCGGTCGCGGGCTCGGAGGTGAAGTTGGCGACGACATAGCTGCCCTCGTCCTTCTTCTTGATCGGGTAGGCCAAGCGACGACGTCCCCAGACGTCGACCTTGTCGACGGTGCCACCGTCGTTCTTGACCACCTGTAGGAATTTGTCGATGGTGGTGCCGACCTGGCGGTCGTCGACCTCGGGGTCGACGATGACCATCAGTTCGTATTGACGCATGCGGAGAATCCGCCTCCTCTGGTCTGAGAGCGGTCACGGTCGGTCCGTGACAGGAGGGTCGTATGCCGCGCACTCGCGCGGGCAACCTGCCAAGGGTAACGGAGGGATCGGCATAGGTCCCAATCGCGCGACGCCGGGCGGGTGGGTCAGGGGCTGACGAGCTCCGCGTCGGCCGTTTCCGCGCTGCGCGCTGGGACGTCACGGGCGTGGTGACGGGAGGGGTAGTGCGAGGCGTCCCAGACGCGGGTCACCAGCCAGGTGATGCCGGCGATCCGGATCAGGAGGAAGGCGGCATACCAGGGGCCGGGGAGGGCGCGGTCGGCATGGGTCAGGGCGCCGACATAGAGCCAGATGGCGACGAAGTGCAGGGCTTCGGCCCCGGCCCAGATCAGCGAGTCACGCCAGCGGATGCCGGACACAGCAGCCAGCACCACGAGCACGAGGGAAGCCTGGACCGGCATCGCCTTGCCGACCATCAGGCCCATCGCGGTGACGACGAGGGCGGTTTGCGCCCAGGTCGGCGGGCGATAGGCGTCGCGGACGAAGACCCAGCCCACGAAGCCCGCGATGCCCCAGCCGGCCAGTGCCAGCAGCGTCACGCCCCAGGCGGGCAGGGTGTAGGTCGCGATAGCCGGGATCAACCAGGGCGAGCCATAGCCCGCCCCGCCGCTCCACCAGCTCAGATAGGACGCGGCGAGCGCATCCGGGGCGACGATGGCGAAGGCTGCGCAGACGACCAGCATGGTCGTGGCCGCGGCCAGCAGGGCGCGGTAGGCGCGCGCGAGATCGTCCGAACGCCAGGCGGCCAGATAGAGCGCGATCGCCACGAAGAGCACATAGCCGCGGGTCAGCGCCCCGAGCCCGAGCAGGATGCCGGTGAGGGTGAGCTTGTCGCGGCGCCAGGCCAGCAGGGCGCCAGCGACGAGCGCCACGGCGAGCGCATCGGTGGACAGCACGGCGGCCAGCACGATGACCGGCGACAGCGCCGTCTGGGCCGCCGCCTGCAGGTCGTCCGGGGCGAGCTGGATCACGCACCAGACGGTCGCGGCCAGAAGCAGCGTGATCAGGGCGACCCAGTAGAAGAAGTAGAAGCGCGACTGCTCTAGCGCGCTCCCGCCCGGCACGAGCCCCCCGAGCAGGCTCATGACCGAGCCGGACAGCACCGGCTCGGTCAGGTGCGCCTGCCCGGCCAGGTAGCCGCCGAAACCCGTGTTCAGCCCACCGATGGAGTACTGCGCCGGCAGGTCGGAGAAGCACTCCCGGAAGAACTGATCGTCCCCGCTCCAGCCGAAGCGGATGCAGTGCTCGCGCTGCAGGACCGCGAGCATCATCGGGACCGAGATGAGGGCGACCAGTCGCAGGGCGATACGCCGCCACCAGCCGTTCGGCGAGGCATACCGGCCGGGCGGCCCGCCCATGAGGGCGGTCGCGAGCGCGGGTAGGACGTCGGGGAGCATCGGCATCAGCCGGTCGATGTCGAGGTCTCGTCGGGACGCATCGGGCCCGACGAACTGCTCGGGGAGTCCGTCGTCTGTGGCGGCTGCGTGGTTGTCGGTGCCGTCGACGTGGGCGGCGCCGACGTCGTTTCCGAGGTGGGAGGCGCGGTCGTCGTCCCGGTGCCGGTGGTCGTCGCCGTGTCGGTGGCGCTGCTGGACGAACTCGTGTCGGTGGACGAGGAGGACGACGAGGACGAAGACGAGGAGGAGGACGAGGAGGGCACCGCGGTGGCGATGGTCGGTGTGCCCCCCGAAACATTGCCGGCCGGCGGCAGAGCCGCAACGGGCTGACCCTCCAGGGCGCCGCGCATGAAGTCGGTCCAGATGCCGACCGGGACGGTGCCACCGGTCAACTCGCCCACACCCGGGATGTTGTTCATCCGGTTGGCTTCGGTCAGGGAGCCGTCACCCTTGTAGATCCCGACGGCCGCGGCGAGCTGGCCCGGGGTAAAGCCGTCGAACCACGCCGAGTAGTTGTCGGTGGTCGTGCCGGTCTTGCCGGCTGCAGGACGGCCGAGCGCGCCGGCCGCAGCGCCGGTGCCGCCGGACTGGACGACCTTGCTCATCGCCTGGATCGCGTCTCGCATGACGTTCTGGTCGAAGACCTGCTTGACCGACGGCTTGGCCTTGTAGTTGAGGGCGAACTCGCCGGTGGCCTTGACGCTGGCGATCAGGTAGGGGTCGGCCTTCTTGCCCTGCGCCGCGATGGTTGCGTAGGCGTTGGCCTGGTTGATCACGCTCACGAGGTCGGTGCCGAAGACATTGGCGTAGTTGGTGCCGAGCTCCTTCTGCGGCGCGGCTGCAATGATCCCGGCCTTGAGCGCGGCCTCGCGGGTGCGCTCGGGCGTGACCTCGATATTGAGCTGGGCGTAGTAGGTGTTGGCCGACAACGCGGTGGCGGTCGCCATGTCGACGACGCCGTAGTTGTGGTTGCCGAAGTTCTGGACCTCGCCCGCGGCGGCCGCCGCGCTCGCGCCGGCCTCGCCAGACTTGAACTGCTCGAAGAATTGCGGGCTGCTGGCGTTGAAGCGGGTCGAGAGGGGCAGTCCGCGCTCAAGAGCAGCGACCAGGGTCCAGACCTTGAAGGTCGACCCGGCCTGAAGGCCCGCCTGGGTGGCGGTGTTGAAATAGCCGAGATCACCGGAGCCGTAGCGCGCGCCGCCGTACATCGCCCGGATGGCGCCGTCGCCCGGGGCGATGGCAGCCAGGCCGACGTGCAGGTCGTCGACACCCTGCGGCATACGGGCCTGGACGGCGGCAACGGCGGCATCCTGCGCACGCTTGTCGATCGTGGTCACGATGCGGTAGCCGCCCCGGTCGAGGTCGGCGTCGGTGAGCTGGAGCTTGGTGGTCAGCTCGGCGCGCACCATCTCGGAGATGAAGCCGGCCGGGCCGGTCGCGGTGCTCGACTTGGTCAGCGGTTTGGTCTCGGGGAACTTGGCGGCGGCGCGCTCGGCTGGGGTCAGCCAGCCCTGGCTGACCATGCCGTCCATCACGTAGGCCCACCGCGATTTGGCGTTGGTGAGCTGCTCGGCGCCCAGGCGCGGGTCGTAATAGGACGGGCCGCGGATGACCGAGGCGAGCAGGGCGCCCTGGGCGACGTCGAGATTCTGGACGGACTTGCCGAAGTAGGCCAAGGACGCGGTCTGGATGCCCGAGGCCCCGCGGCCGAAGTAGATGGTGTTGAGGTAGTCGGCCAGGATTTGGTCCTTGGAGACCTGCTGGTCGATCTTGATCGAGATGAGGATCTCGCGCGCCTTGCGGGTGATCGTGCGGTCTTGGGTCAAGTAGTAGTTCTTGACGTACTGCTGGGTGATCGTCGACCCGCCTTGTTGCGGGCCGCCCTTGAGGCCGACCCAGATCGAGCGGGCGATGCCCTTGGGCGAGATGCCGTTGTTCTGGTAGAAGCTGCGGTCCTCGGCCGCCAGAAATGCTTCTTGGACGTCCTTGGGCACCTTGTCGAGGCCGACGATCTGCCGGTTGACGTTGGCGAAGCGGTCCATGACCGTCTTGCCGTCGCTGTAGTAGATGGTCGAGGACTGCTGCAGCGCCTTCTCATTGGGCTTGGGGATCGGCGTCATGGCATAGGCGATCACCAGGCCGGCGGCGCCGATCAGGCCGAGCGTGAACAGCGTCCACAGCGTGCGCCGCAGCCAGCGCCGCTTGCGCTTGGGTGGCTTGGGCGCTCTCGGCGAGGCGGGCTTGGGACGAGAAGAGGCAGGCATACGGGTTCCGGGGTCGGGTGCGAAAGGCAAGCGTCAGTATGACGGAGCAGACTGACAGCCGGTTGGCCCCGACTTTTGCTCCCAGGGTGGCTCGGTCCTATGTCCGTGACAAGGTCATCAGTACTTCGCCGGCATTTCCGAGGAGGACAACGGTGTCGGGGCCCACCGCGACCGAGTCGCCACCGACCACCAGCCGCCCCTGAGTGGCCAGGGCGACCGCCTGGGCGTGGCCGAATGGCTGCTCCGCGGCCGCGTCCGATCCGGCGAGCGGCTTGCGGCAGAACCCGTCCGCAACGCCTGTTGTTCGGGTCTCGGAGAACCGTCCCGTTGCCTTGACACCGACAGTCCACTGGGACCAGAGGCACTCGGCCGGCCCGAATGCCGCCGCCAACTCCTCATTGGTCACCCCAAGGTCGACGATGGCCGCACTGCCCGGCAGCGTGCGTAGCCGGCCATCGAGCCAGGCGCTGGCTACGCGATAGCGCCCCCGCAGTTGTGACAGGCGCGGCGGCGCAAAGAGCGCCGGGCCGGCCGTCCGGGTCAGGCGAAGGTACTCCTTGTCCTGACCGTCCACCACGCGCAGGTCGCCACCTTCGCGCAGGAGCCGCATGCCGGGCCAGATCGCGCTCAGGATGCTGGGGCGGTAGCACGACTCGTCCTTGGCCGGCGGCATCCGGTCGGGCTGGGTGTAGTCGCCCGGCGAGAAGCCCCCGGTCTTCGCGTCCCAGGTGAACCAGCCACCAACGGCCACGCAACCGGCGTCGACCCGCCACCACCCTGATTCGGCCAGCGTGAGCGTGCCCTCGTCGGCGTCGGCCGCCACCCGTCGCCCGTCCATCGTGGCGATCCGCCAGGTGCCAGCCAGGGCCGCGGCGCCGTGCGAACCGGTGGTCGCGACGCCCGTCGCGAAGGAAGCCACGGTCGGCCCACCCGCGGTCGTGCGGTCGGCCGGCAACCAGCCGTTGCCGATCACCAGCGCCGAGGCGAGCCCGGCAGCCAGCCCGAGCCCCAGGGCCCCCGCGACGAACCGTCGCCCCGGGCGAGGTGTGGGGGCCGCGGCGAGGCGGGCACGGCATACGTCAAGGTCGATATCGACGTCGTCGGCGCGCTCGCGCAGCAGGGTGGTGAGCCGGGTTTCGAGGTCGTCGGTCATCGCGATTTCTCCTCGCGCAGGATGGCTAGCGCGCGGCTGGCGGTGGAGCGGACCGCGCTGGGGCGGATGCCGAGGACATCGGCGATCAGTCGATCGCTCAGGTCCTCGTAATAGCGCAGCACGAGAACTTCGCGCATGCGCGGCGGGAGCGTCGAAAGTCGTTGCCACAGAGCGTTATCACTATCGACACGCGCAGTTGGATCAGGTTGTGCGGACTCGGGTAGCGCGACCGGATCGATCGGGATCTCGGTCGCCGAACGCCGCCGCCGATTGGACGTATGCCGATTCATCAGCGCCGTCCGCGCGTAGGCATACGGGGCGGCTGCCGCGGCCATCTTGCGCCACCCCCGCTGCAGATCGACCAGGGTGTCGTGAAGCAGATCCTCGGCATCTGCGCGCGTGCCGGTCAGCAGATAGGCGAGCCGGAAGAGCGCCCGTCCATGCGCGGCGAGGAAATCCTCGATCGTGGGCGCGCGCGCCGGCGGGGCGGGGTCGATCCCCACCCGATCACTGGTCACGATCTCCATACTCATGTATGACGCGCCGGCCCCCCGGTTGTGCTGCTCCACCTTGCAGGCTCGGGCAAGCCGCCCTGGACGACCTGGCCGATCTTCCCATCGTCCTGTGGGACAAAAGGCCGCTCCTGCCGGCAATGTGGCGGTGGCGGCACAACCTCAGCGCGCTGTCGCAAAACGTACGCCGACCTGGCAGAAACACTCAGGGCGCCCTTGTTGGTGACAACCGATGGCCGGATGGCGAGCGCCCTCGCCGGCTCGGCTCTCCGGGTCCGGCACCTGGCCGTGGCCTGACCTGCCCGGCGGCACGAGCGCTCTGAAGCGGAACGTCGGCTCGGGTGATCGCGCTCGGGATGAGCCCTCGCGCACAGCGCAACGTGCGGGCTCAGGCCGGCCACGTCAACCTTGGGCCTCAGGCCGAAGGGTGGCAGGCAGGGACGGGTGGTCGATGACCACCACACCGGAGGAATCGGCATACGGCCGGCCGTTTGCCCCAGAGGTATGGACGACAAAACGTGCCGTTGCGCCCAAGTCCGCGCAAGCGCGGTGGACACCGGCGCCGACGGTGGGTGCGGTCGAGCGCTTGACCTCGATCGCGGACTGCGGGACGCCACTTCTGACCAGGACGAGGTCATGTCCCGGGCTTCCCGACTTACCGGTCGATCCGCGGGAGCGTCATACGACAGGCGCCGCAGGCCTTCAGAAGCGCAGGATCCGCGCGGTGTTGGGGGCCAGCGTGACCGAGCCGGAGACCGTGGCTCCGGTCAAGGTGGTGTAGGTCCGCGTGAGCGGGACGGTCGCGGTCACCTTGGTCGGGTTGACCAGCACCAGGGAGGTGGTGAAGTCGCGCTTGTAGACGCCACCTTCGGGGCGATACCCGCCGAGCGGGGTGCCGGGGTTGATCAGGTCGAAGGGGTGGTCCATCCAGCCGGTGTCGGCCTTGCTGCGCAGGAAGAAGAACTTCGACTTGCCGCCACTGCCGAGCAGGAAGGTCGCGAGCGTGTACTCGTGCCATGCGTCGACCTGCGCGGGCGTCGCCGTGATCCAGAGCTTGGTCATCGTCATCATGCCCTTGCCCGCGGCTTCGGAGTCGACGAGCATGTCGACGTCCTTCTTCCACTCCGCTTCATTGCGGTATGCCGTGACCGACGACTGCGCGTCCCGCACGAAGCCTTCCGCCGCCACCTGGTCGGTGGCCGGGATCAGCGGCTTGGACGGCATATCGGTGCTCCAGTAGCGCCGGCCGGTGCCGATCCCATTGCCGGTGACGCCCTCGCCGGTTGCTGCCTTGACATTGCGGGCGAGATTCGACGATGCGGCGATCCACTGGTTGGGGGTCCAGAGCGAGCCGTCCTTGTTGACCGGCTTGGCGTTGAGATAGACCGACGTCAGCGGGCCGTAGCCGAGGACGTCGAGGTAACAGTCGTCATACCCGCTGCGCGCGATCAGGTCGGCGCAGGAGGCGTTCAGGGTGGAGCTCCAGCCGGGGGAGTCGATTTGCATCAGGTAGGTGGTTGGCCACTTGATCGCGTGGATCCGGTTGCCGCCGGCGTCGTGCGCGTAGAGGTCCTCGGTCATGCCGGCGTTGCCGAAGGTCGCGTTGCGATAGACGCCGATGCGCAGGTCGGGGTTCGCGGCGCGCATCCCCGGCAGCAGGGTGGCGGAGAACTTGCCCTTCATCGCGGCGATGTAGTCGACGCGCTGAGCAAGGGCGGTGGCCGTCGCGGCGGTGTAGGCGTCGTGCTTTCCCATCCATTCCGCGGTCCAGAGCTTGAGGAAGTTGCCGGACGGGTTGAGCTGTGCCGTGGGGGCGGCCGGCTTGGGCGCCGCCTGGGCCGGGCTCATCGTCAGCGCGGCAACGCCGGTCAGGGCCAAGGTGGCGACGACTGCGGGCACGCTTCGGAGCGAGGCTGGGTGTGGCATCGGCGGGTCTCCGTGGGGGCGAAGGCGGGTCGAAGGACGGCTCGCGGCGACGGTGCCGGACATCCAGTCTTCGGGGGGTGCCACCTAGGTTGACAGCACCCGATGCATCGCTGTCAATACTTTTCGTCCCAGAAATTTCGCAGGTCAGCGCACGTTTGACCGATCTACCCCTGGTTATTGCCACGCTCGATTGGGGCGCGTGGGGCAGAAGTGACGGAAGGGACTGTTGAGTTGATTGCGGGCAGACCGCGTCGGGAAGGTCGGGTCAGGGGGACGTGCTGGCGTGGTACGCGGCCTGCACCTCGGCCGAGATCCGCCCCCGGTCCGAGACGTTGTAGCCATTGGCGCGAGCCCACCGTCGCATCGCGTCGAGCTGCGCCTTCTCGATCCGTGGTGCGACGCGGCCCGTCGCGGGCGGGGCGGTGCCACCGACCCGCTGGGCGGCGCGGACATACGGGGACAGGGCGGCATCGAAAGCCCGGGCCTCGGCGTCCGAGAGATCCAGCCGATAGTCCCGGCCGTCGACAGAGAACTCCACGGTCCGGCCGTCGCCGACGGGAATGTCCTGACCGGTGAGATCACTGACGAGGATCGTGAGGACGCGCTGAGCCATGCCGTGATCCTTCCGCATCCGGGCCGACTTGGCGATCCCTGAACCCTTCCACAGGCGATCAGCACCCTCGTAACGTGCACCAATGACGGGCAGACGCAGCATCGGGGCGGGCCTGCTGGCAGGCATCGCTGCGCTGAGCGCTGGCGGGTGCACGCCCGGTCGCCAGGGCACCGATCCGTGGACCCCCACCCGGTGCCACCTCCACAACGCCCGCCGGCCAGGCCCGGATGCCCATCGTTGTGACTCCGCGTGGAAAGGTCCGGCCGTAACCGGAGTAAGTGCGTCCCGAACAGTCGCCTTGACCGCACCTGTGATCAGGATCCTGGTCCCGATCGAACAAGTCCCGCTCCGGTCTTTGCCAACAAGATGGTCGGTGAGTGCTTCTCCATCGATCCGCTGATCAACATCCCGCTGGCGCCCGTCAAGGACCGAGATCGTCGAAGTGCAACCCTCCCAGCATGCCGTGACGATCCGCACCGGCGATGGCCTGGAAGTCCTCCGAGTCAAGTCGACGTCTCTCTGCTGAGTCTCCTAACCCCTATGCTTGACAGGTGCTACGGCTCGCGCTATTTGACCTTGACGGGACCCTCGCCGAGAACGGCGCGCCCGTGCCGGACGACGTGCGTCAGGGGCTACAGGGGTTAGTCGCACGCGGCGTGCAAGTTGGATTGTGCTCCGGGAAGCCGACATACTACCTTGCTGGACTCGTGCGGCAGTTGGGCCTTGAGGACGCCATCCTCATAGGGGAGACCGGACTCTCGATCCAGTACGGTTCGGATGTTCCCCCCGACCGCTTTCACCTTCACTCGCCGTCGCAACAGGACCGGGATCTGCTCGCCGCGCTGCGTACGGAGCTCACGGAGCACTTCGAGCGCATCTGGTTTCAGCCGAACGAGGCTTCCCTGACGGTGTTCTATTACGACACGCAGACTAAAGTCGAGCTCCGGTCCCTGCTCCGTGACCGTATCTCGCAAGCTCCTGGGCTTCGGATCTTCGAGCAACTCGATTGTTTTGATATTACACCTGGGTTCACCAAAGCCGACGGCATTCGCGTGGTTATGGCAGATTTAGGTCTCAAGGTCGACGAAATCGCATACGTCGGGGACAGCGAGAACGACGGCCCTGCCATGGAACTTATTCCGCTATCTATTAGTGTGAGTGATCGAATCTCGGCGCCGATCGAAGTTGATACGATCCAGAAAGCGATTCAAGAGATCGTATTGAGACTAAAGGCTGAAACTCTGTGAGCGGAGTCGAGGTTTATGTGCCAATTCTGCTCAACTTCGTTGACAACCAACTGGTCTACACTGATGAACAGTTGGTTGTCCTCAGGGGCCGCGTGCTTGGTGTAGAGAACGGGATTGAGGAGACCCGATTAACGGAGTCAAACGCTGGGCGCGAAAGTCTCGGACGTTTCCGGCACCGACTATCGACCCTACCTCACAAGCCAGGGCTTCAGACGATCGAGTTGTATTACTACCATCACCGGGTCATATTGCGCTATCAGTTTGACCAGGTGCCGGAGGCAGATGAACGCCAAGTGCGCTCCTTCGTCCTTGAGCACTCCGGCGAGTTCGTCCAAGACCGCGTCATAAAGGTCATTAACGAATTGGCCGTCGCAGGAAATGCCGGCGTCGTTACCATGTACTACTCCTACGTGATTGCGTTGATCGAGAATACTCCCAACTTCGAAAGCAACATCGAGAACCTCCTAGGAAGCCATACATTCCGCATCGGCGATATTAGCGACTCACTGTGGAAGGCAGGAAGAACGCATATCGTTCGAATATCGATTCCTAGCCTTAACCTCTACTACAACGAGCGTGTCGGGTATTTCCTGAGGATGAACCTGATCAACTCGGTTTATCAACACATGCTATACGCCAAGAAGGATGCCGATGCTGCGCAGCTAGCCATGCTGACCTCATTCTCTGCCTCAGCGGAAAGCCAGATGAACAGCATGCGAGAGGAGCAACTCCACAATTTCTGGAACTTCTCGGTAGACGCACTCGGTGGTCGATCAGTTGACACTGAGAACTCGAGGTTGCAGAGCAAGAGCTTCACCATCTCCGTATGGGCTATGCTGATCTCCGCAATGGCGCTCGCCCTTTCCGTCATCTCGATCCTCGTTTCCTAATTCGAATGCTATTCGTGGGCGATGTGAGGCTCGTATACACCTGAGCGCTGGCGCGTGCCGGCCTGCCCGCGGCCCTCCAGGTCGAACCTGGGCTATGGCACCTGATCGCCGGTCTCGACGCCGATCAGTATGCGGAGGCGATGAAACGCCGGCTGGTGACCCTCGCCGCCTGACCTGAGTCGTGCCGGCGGGGTGTGTCATTGAGCGGGTCTTTCCAGGGCCGCGATGACCGCGGCTGTGGCTGGAGTGAGGGGGTCTTCGGCGAGGTGTTCGTGGCCGGCGATTTGGACGCGGATTTGTTGGATGGGTCGTAGGGTTCGGACGATCTTCTTGATGCTCATCCCGGTGGCGTCTTGGAGGT
>NZ_DAOQZV010000048.1:0-16567 GCF_035343835.1 Nostocoides sp.
TCGGCAACGCGGTGGCGCTGTGGACGCGGATGTTGCGGTCGCCGAGCAGGAACTCGCTCATGTAGTCGTAGGGCAGCGAGGTCGAGTTGGACGTCTTCGTCACGACGTTCTGGCCGTTGCGATAGCCCATCCATCCCGATTCACCCGCGCCGCCCACCGGGCCTGGGTGGCCGCATCCGCGGGATGCGGCCGTCGTGGGGCGCGTAGCAGGCGCGCCGCGGCCAGGGTGACATCACTGCAGACGGCCCAGGCGAGGATCAGGCCGGCAGTGCCCAGGCCCCCGGCCACCATCACAGTGGGATCGACCTGCATGTCGTCCTTGGCGTCCCACAGCACCGACCCGGCCACGAGCGAGCCGCAGCCGAGCGCCGCCCAAGCGAAGAGCAGGGCGCCGAGCGCCAGTCCCGGCCGAATCGCCCGATAGATCAGGCCCACCATGGCTCCCCCTCTGCGTGATTTGGTGGCGAAAGATATCGTTTGCAGCAGTTTGGCGCGCTTTGCCGATGTGCGCAACCGGTGGCCTCGTGCCCTGTGGATGACGTCGCGCGCGGCCACGGGCGCCTCCCTACGATGTGGAGCGTGGACTGGGGTGATCGATTCGAGCGCCTCTTCGCCGACCTGGAGGTCACCCTCGACGCGCAGGAACGCGCCGTTCGTGATGCCGAGGTGGCCGACCGCACCAGGCGCGAGCGCGCCCGGATCGAATTGGCCGGCCGCCTGTGTGCGCACCGGGGGCTAACCATCGACCTGCGGCTGGTCGGCGGTGCCCGCGCCCATGGTCGCCTCGTCGACGTCGGAGCCGACTGGCTCGCGGTCGCGCCGACGGAGCAACGCGGGAGCATCATTCCGCTGGCGGCGATCACCTCGATCGCCGGACTTGGCCCGCGCAGCGAGGCGGCGACAACCGCCCGCCGCTTCGGTCTCGGCTATGCGCTTCGGGAAGTCAGCCGTGACCGGCGGCGTGCCCAGGTCATCGACGTCGTCGGGAACGCCTTCGAGGGCACCATCGACATCGTCGGTGCCGACTTCCTCGATCTCGCCGAACATCCCGTCGACGAGGCCCGGCGGGCGCCCAACGTCCGGTCCATCCGCACGCTGCCCTTCGCCGCCATCGCCTGCGTGACCTCCTGAGGGAGCGGCTCAGCCGCGGTCGGCCGCCACCTGGCTGCGCGTCTGGGCATACATCCGCTGGATGTAGTCCTCCAGCACGCTCGTCTCCACCCGCCACTGACCGCGTCCGCCGACCTTGATCGCCGGGAGGTCGCCGGAGCGCACGAGGGCGTAGGCCTGAGCAGCGGAGATGTCGAGGATTTCGGCCAACTCGGTCAACGAGATGAAGCGCTTTGGCATAGCTGCAGTGTGCCCCACGGCCTGATCGGTCGCCGTCATCGCCGTCCTGCCTGTGGACAACTTCACCGTTCCGGATGCCGACCACGGCGTCGTGCCTCATGCTGTCAAGCAGTCCGTTGTCCGTCAGGGGAGACAAAACGATGACCGCTCTAGCCGAACCGACCGCGCGCCGCCTGCGCCGCCCGTCCTGGCGCGATCCGCGCCTGCTTATCGGCGTGGCGATGGTGTTGCTCGCCACGGCCCTGGGAGCGATGGGCCTGCGCGCCGCCGATTCCCGGGTGCCCGTCTATGCCGCCCGCGCTGTTCTGTTGCCCGGCGAACGGCTCAGCCTCGACAAACTCGTCCGCGTCGATGTGCAACTCTCCGGAGCCCGCACCAGCTATTTCGCGGCCGGTGACGGATTGCCCAGCGACGGCTACGTGCTGCGGGAGGTGCGCGCCGGCGAACTCCTGCCCAAGTCGGCGGTCGGCCGGGGCGCCGAGATCGGCGTGGCCCCGCTGTCGGTCAGCGTCGACCTCGCCTCCAGCGGGGCCCTCGTCAGCGGCTCCACCGTCGACGTCTACGCCAACAAGAGTGTCGATGCGGTGGGCACCACCAAGGCGTATGCCGGCCCCGAACGCGTCCTGAGCGCCGTCCACGTCGCGCGGGTCACCACCGCCTCCGGATTCGGGGCCACCTCCGGCCGCAGCGCCGTCCAACTTCTCGTGCCGGCCGCCGAGGTCGCGCGCGTCATCGCCTTGGTCGACGACGGCGCGAAGTTCACCCTCGTCCCGGTGCCCGGCTCGCCACTGCGAGAAGCGTCGTGACCCTCCGGGTCCTGACCGCGATCGAGCCCCGGCACGAAGCCGCGGTGATGATCCGGCTCGGCGCGATCGCCACCATCGACGTGGTGCGCCGCTGCCCGGATCTGCCCGACCTGCTCGCCGCGGGCGCGGCCGGTCTGGCCGACGTGGCCGTCGTCTCGGCCGGCCTGCGCGGCCTGGACCGCGACAGTCTCGCCCAACTGCGCGAGGCGGACGTGCACGTCATCGGACTGATCGGCGACGACGAAGCCGAGGAGCGTCGCCTGCGCCAACTCGGCGTCGCCACCATCGTCCCCGCGGACAGCGGTCCCGAGGAGTTGCGCGAGGCGATCGAGCGGCTCGCGGCGAGCACACCGCATACGGAGATCGGGGACGCGGAGTGGGCCGCTCTGGAGTCGGGCCTCGACCCCGCCGGCCGGCCGGCCGAGGACGACAGCGAGGCCCCCCACGATGCGGCCAAGGGCCGAGTCGTCGCCGTCTGGGGCCCGGTGGGCTCACCCGGTCGCACGACCCTGTCGGTCAATCTCGCCGGCGAACTCGCCGCCACCGGCGTCTCCGTCCTGCTGATCGACGCGGACACCTACGGCGCGTGCGTGGCTCAAGTCCTCGGCCTGCTCGACGAAGCCGCCGGTATGGCCGCGGCCGCGCGCGCCGCCGAGGTCGGCACCCTCGATCTGGCCACGCTCGCCCGGCTCGCGCCGCGCGTCGATCCCGGATTCCGGGTGCTCACCGGCCTGCCCAGCGCCGATCGCTGGCCCGAGCTGCGCGCGGAGTCGATGACCCACCTGCTGGACTTGGCGCGCGGCCTGGTCGACGTCGTCATCGTCGACTGTGCCTTCTGCCTCGAGGACGACGAGACGCTCAGTTACGACACCCGGGCCCCGCGCCGCAATGGCGCCACCCTCGCCGCGATCGCTGCGGCCGACACGGTCCTGGCCGTAGGCGCCGGTGACCCGGTCGGCCTGCAGCGTCTCGTGCGCGGGCTGCCGGAGCTGCGGGAGCACAGCGGCGCCGACCCGACCGTCGTCGTCAACCGCGTTCGTGCCTCGGTGGCAGGGGGCTCGCCGGAACGCCGCATCGGCGAGGCCCTCGATCGCTTCGCCGGCGTCAGCGTCGAGCACTTCGTGCCCGAGGATCCCGTGGCCTTCGATCGCTGCTTGCTCTCGGCTCGCCTGCTCCTCGACGAGGCCCCGAAGTCGCTGGCCCGGGCTCGCGTGCGCGCGCTGGCCGCCACCTTGCCTGCGATGGCCGAGCCCGCCCCGAGTGCGCGCCGTCGCATCCGTCCGCGGTCTGCCACGATTGGCCGGTGGTCGACCGCCTAAGCCCTGCCGACAGCAGCTTCCTCTATCTGGAGGATGTCAGCGCCCCGATGCATATCGGCCAGGTGCTGATCTTCGACCAACCCGAGGGATTCACCGGGGCGTCGGCCGTCACCGCCATCGCCGCGCGCCTGTCGGACCTACCCCGCTATCGGCAGCGGGTCCGGTCCGTGCCCGGCCGCCTGGCCGGCCCGGTATGGAGCGACGACCCCGACTTCGACATCGACTATCACGTGCGCCGGTCCGCGCTGCCGCGTCCGGGCACCGAGGAGCAACTCGCGGAATTCGTCGCGCGGGTCAGCGCCCGGCCCCTGGACCGGGACCGGCCGCTGTGGGAGTGCTATGTCGTCGAGGGCCTCACCGGTGGCCGTTTCGCCCTGGTCACCAAGGTGCATCAGGCCCTGATCGACTCCATTTCCACCCGCGACATCGTCGGCCTCAGCCCCGACCCAAGGGCGCGCTTCGGCGCCCCTAAGCCGTGGTCGCCCCGGCCTGAACCGGGCAACCGCGATCTGCTCACCGACGCCATCGGCCAACTCGTCAGCCGCCCCACGGGTGTTCGCGACACCCTGCGCGCGGGCATCGGCGAACTGCGCGCGACGGCCGGCCGGGTCGGCCGGGTCGGCTCGGTTCTGGCGCGCTCAGCGACCCGCCCCACGTCCCGCGGTGCGTTCGAGGTGAGGCCGGCGTCGGCGCGCCGCTATCGGATGCACACGGCTGACCTCGCCGATTTTCGCGAGGTTCGCACCGCTTTTGCGACCGCCGGTCGCGAGTTGCCCAGCATCCACGCGATCATCCTGACCGTCATCGCCGGCGCCTTGCGCGTCTGGCTGCAGGGTCGCGGCGAGCACATCCGGGCCGACCGGTCGGTGCGCGCCATGGTCCCGGCCACCACGGCGGCCGGCGAGATGGTCGCCGTCTTCGTCGACCTGCCCATCGGTGAGGCATCGCCCCTCGTGCGCCTGCACCAGATCGAGTTCAGCCTCGCTCACCAGGTGCGCACCGAGCAGGGGATGCGCGCCGTCGACCTGGCCGCCATGGGCGGCTCGGCCCCGCCCGCTCTGCACGCCCTCGGCGTCCGGCTGGGATCGTCTCTCTCGCAACGACTTTTCGACCTCGTCATCACCAACGTCCCGGGTCCGCAGCGCCGGATGTATGGCGATGGCGTGCCACTCCTCGCCACCTATCCGGTCCTTCCGCTCACCCGTGGCAATGCGCTGGCCATCGGGATGACCAGCTATCTGGGAGTCGTGCACTTCGGTATCGTCGCCGACCGCGATGCCGTTCCCGATATCGACCAGATCAGCGCCGGCCTGACCGAAGCCCTCGAGGAGCTGCGCGACTGGATCGCCCGCGACCCGTCCACCACCAAAGGATTCAGGGATGACTGAAATTCGCCTCTACCTGCCCGGCACCGCGGACGACCTGGACGCCCTCCTGCGTGACGGGCGCCTCGAGGTGGCGGGACGAACGGCATACGGGGTCAGCCCGGGGTTGGTCGCGGCGACGCCGCGGGCCGATGAGGAGGAACGCGAGTATGCCGCGTTCCTGGAGGCCGCCGACGCCGCCGGTGCTGCGGATGGCGGGGCCGGGCGCGTGGTGGTGCTCTCGATCGACCTGCCCGAGCCCGAGATCAGCTGGCCGCAGGAGGGGCACTTCGTCACCCTGTCCGGCACCATCGCGCGGCGCGACCTGGTCGCCATCCACCTCGGGGAAGAGCCTGGTCCCGATGCCGACCTGCTGTGGTACGACGCGACCGAGGCCGCCGCTGTGGTGGAGTTGTTGCGCGGGTAGGGGGTCGCCGTCCGCCCGAAGTAGGCTGGTCGAGAGTTCGAGGAGGAGCCGAGATATGGACGCCAGAACGACCGTGCCCAGACCCGTGAACGAACCCGTCCGGGACTACGCCCCGGGATCCCCCGAGCGCGAGGCGCTCCTGAGCGAGCTGGCCCGGATGGGTGGCGAGACCCGCGACCTGCCACAGGTCATCGGTGGTCAGGAACGGATGTCGCGCGGTCCCGCGACCGCGGTGCGCCAGCCGCATGCCCATGGCAAGGTCGTCGGCAGGCTGCGCACGGCGACCACGTCCGATGCCGCGGACGCCATTGACGCAGCCGCCGTCGCCGCACCCGGTTGGCGGGCGTTGTCGTATGCCGATCGCGCGGCGATCTTCCTCAAGGCCGCCGACCTGCTCGCCGGGCCCTGGCGCGCGACCCTCAACGCCGCCACGATGCTCGGTCAGAGCAAGACGGCCTACCAGGCCGAGATCGACTCGGCCTGCGAGTTGATCGACTTCTGGCGCTTCAATGTCGCCTTCGGCGAGCAGATCTTGTCCGAGCAGCCGATGGCCAATGCGCCGGGCGTGTGGAACCGGCTCGACCACCGCCCGCTCGAAGGTTTTGTCTATGCGATCACCCCGTTCAACTTCAGCGCCATCGCGGGCAACCTGCCGACCGCGCCGGCGCTGATGGGCAACACGGTGATCTGGAAGCCCAGCCCGACCCAGCAACTGGCCGCGAGCTACACCATGGAGTTGCTCGAGGCCGCCGGACTGCCACCGGGCGTGATCAATATGGTCACCGGCGACGGCCTCGCCGTCTCGGAGGTCGCTCTCGCGCACCGCGATCTGGCCGGCATCCACTTCACCGGCTCGACCGCGACCTTCCGCCACCTGTGGCACACGGTGGCCGCCAACCTCGAGGCCTATCGCGGTTATCCGCGGATCGTCGGCGAGACCGGTGGCAAGGACTTCGTGCTCGCCCATCCCAGCGCCGACCCGGATGTGCTGCGCACCGCCCTGATCCGCGGTGCCTTCGAGTTCCAGGGCCAGAAGTGCTCGGCGGCCTCGCGTGCCTACATCCCGCGCTCGCTGTGGCGCGTGATCAAGGACGACCTGATCGATCTCACCGAGGGCCTGACCCAGGGCGATGTCACCGACCTGAGCAACTTCATGGGCGCCGTCATCGACGAGCGCTCGTATGCCCGCAATGTCGCCGCCATCGAACGTGCCCGGGGTGCTGCTGGGGTCAGCGTGCTGGCCGGTGGCCGCTATGACGACACCGCCGGCTACTTCGTGCGACCGACGATCCTCCTGGGCGAGGACCCGTCCGACGAGATGTTCACGACCGAGTACTTCGGGCCGATCCTGTCGGTGCACGTCTATCCGGATCGCCGTTTCGCCACGGTCATGGGCGCCATGGAGTCGATCGCGCCCTATGCGCTGACCGGGTCGATCATCGCCCAGGACCGGACCGTGATCGCCGAGGCGACCGAGGCCCTGCGCTTCGCCGCCGGCAACTTCTATGTCAACGACAAGCCGACCGGGGCGGTCGTGGGCCAGCAGCCCTTCGGCGGCGCGCGCGCCTCGGGGACCAATGACAAGGCCGGTTCGATCCTGAATCTGCTGCGCTGGACATCGCCGCGCGCGATCAAGGAGACCTTTGTGCCGGCCACCGGGCACGCCTATCCCCACATGGGCTGAGCACGCGGCGCGCTCGGGTCGACGGCGGTGAGATCCGCTGCGGCAGTGGCGTAGTAGGTTTTCCGCTCATGAAGATCACGGAGGCCGCCGATCTCGACGCATCCGTGGAAGAGGTCTTCGCCCTGCGCACGACCGAGGCTTTCCACGACGAGAAGTGCGCGCGGTCGAGCCCCCTGCGGCATACGGTCGTGATCCACCGTGAAGGCGACCACACGATCATTCATACCGTCCGGGCGATGGCCACCGACGCCCTCCCGGAGGCTGCCCGGCGAGCCACGGGCGCGGAACTCCATGTCGATGAGACCCAGGACTGGGGGCCGGCCGATGCGGACGGCAGCAGGTCCGCCGATGTCTGGATCCGGCTGCGCGGACTACCCGTCACCCTCACCGGCACGCTGACCTTGTCGCCGACCGCGGCCGGCTCACATCAGGCGCTCGCCGGCAGCCTTCGAGCGGCCATACCGATCGTCGGCGGGCGGATCGAGCACTATGCGGCGATGGCGATCACCCGTGGCTTCGACATCGAGGCTCAGCTGGTCGGGGAGAGCCTGCGCGGAGGCCGGTGATCACGGCCCCTGTGGACAAACTTCGCTGGCTGTGGACAACGAGGTGGTGCCGACGGTGCCCGTCACTAGGGTTGGTTCCATGCTGCAGTCCCAGCGCCCCTCGGACCTCGGCGTGGTGCTCGATCGCCTCGCCGATCGCTGCGACGCCGCCGTGGAGTCGCTCCTGCTCACTGTCCCAGTTGCCGGCGACCGCGAGACGCAACTGGCGCTCGAGGGCTATCTGGATCAGCTGATGGACACGCTGCGCATGCTCGCCGCGACCGGGCGCGAGACCCGGGCGCGGCTCGTCGCCACTGCGCTTGATCAGAGCGTTTGGCCCGCCGGGCCGGTGCGGCTCAATGGGCGCCAAGGGTCGCCGGGACGGTCGCGATGAGCCAATCCGACCCCGCCTCGCTCGCCGAGGCCGCCCGCATTCTGCGCCGGCTCGCCGACGACCTCGAGGAGTCCGCAGCGGCCCTTGGCTCGACGGCGCGAGGCCCGGTCAATGCCGGTCCGGCCGGGGTCCCCGGAGCCGGCTTGACGCAGCTTCGGGCCGTGTGCGAAGCGACGGCGGCCGGCGCTCGTGGCGGGGGAAGCGCCCTGCAGAAGACGGCGTATGCCCTCGCCGACCACGCGCATGCCCGCTCGGCACTCGCCGACGGGGCCCGCGCCGCGGGTCTCGCCGTTGCGGACGCCCCGCACGAGAGCACGCCGCGCCTGACCCTGACGCCGGGAATCGCTGGGATCGCCGACGCCGAGCAGGTAACGGCTCGCGCCCGGGTCCTCGTCGAGTTCACCGAACGCCGCCGCGCGCTCGCCGAGAGCCACGGCTGCCGTGAGGCGGCGCTCCGCGACCGGCTACGCGAGTTGACCGCCACCCTGGAGGAAGTCGCGCGGACCTTGCGCTGATGTCGGACAGCCCGATTCCTTGGCGCACGGGGTGGCGGCTACCCTGGCAGGGCAGGGCAGCGACGCCCCGGACAAATGAAAAGGTGTCTTTCCAGTGTCGACAATGACGTCCCACGACTCCCAGACCCGCGCCGAGTTGATCACCGAGGCGGCCAATCTCGCGGCCGCGGCCGGTGCGCCGCCGATGCAGGGCTTCCTTCAGGACTACTACCGTCACGTGCCCGTCGACGAGCTGCGCCGACGCACGCCAGAAGACCTGCTGTCGTTGGCCGTGGGGCAGCGCGAACTCGCCCGGCACCGACCCGCCGGCACCGCCTCGGTGCGCTGCTTCAACCCGACGCTCGACGCCGACGGCTGGACCAGCTCGCACACCGTCGTCCAGATCGTCACCGACGACATGCCCTTTCTCGTCGACTCGGTCAATGCCGTGCTCGCCACCATGAATCGCCCGGTTCATCTGGTCATTCACCCCGTCCTGCAGGTCGAGCGCGACGCCACCGGAGACCTGGTCGGCATCATCGCCGGCGATGCCGAGGCCCAGGCCGGCCGCGCCGTCGGTGTGCTGGCCGAGTCCTGGATGCATGTCGAGATCGACCGGGAGTCCCACGCGTCCGATCGCGACGAGATCGAAGGCCGGTTGCGCGCCGCGCTCTCCGATGTCCGGGAAGCCGTCGAGGACTGGCCGAAGATGCAGGCCCGGGCCCGGCAGGTCGCCGCCGACATTACCGCGGACCCACCCGCCGGGATCGACGACGGTGAAGCCCACGAGGCCGTTGAGCTGCTGACCTGGCTGGCCGACAACCACTTCACCTTCCTCGCCGCGCGTGACTACCGGCTCGGGCTGGTCGAGGGTGGCACCGGGCTGATCCCGGTGCCGGGCAGCGGGTTGGGACTGTTGCGTTCCGACCCGCCGATGGGTCAGCCGCGTCCGCCGCTGAACGAGACCGTGCTGCGCAAGGCCCGCGAGCCGCGCCTGGTCTTCGTCACCAAGGCCAACTCGCGCGCCACGGTGCACCGGCCGGTCTATATGGACTATGTGGGGGTCAAAACCTTCGACGAGCACGGCACGGTCGTGGGGGAGCGCCGGTTCCTCGGCCTGTTCACCGCGAGCGCGTATGCCGAATCCATCTTGCGCGTGCCCTTCCTCGCCGACAAGGTGACCTCCGTTCTGCGCACGGCCGGCTATTCCGAGGGCTCCCACTCCGCAAAGGACCTGCTCGGGATCTTCGAGGAGTACCCCCGCGACGAGCTCTTCCAGGCGGACGGCGATCAGCTGCTGGAGGTCGCCACCTCGGTGCTCAATCTCGCGGAGAAGCACCGCACCCGCGTCTTCCTGCGGCCCGACGACTACGGTCGGTTCGTCTCGGCGCTGGTCTTCATTCCCCGGGATCGGTACAACACCGCCGTCCGGCTCAGCGTCGAGTCGATCCTGAGGGAGGCCGTGGGGGCGGTCGGCGTCGAATACACCACCCGGGTCTCGGAATCCCATCTCGCGCAAGTGCACTACGTTCTGCGCCTGGAGCCTGGCACTCGCGTCCCCGATGTCGACGTCGATGCCCTCGAGGCCCGCATCGCCGCGGCCACCCGGACGTGGGATGAGGACTTCGCGGGCGTCTCCGTCCGCGAGTTCGGTGAGGAGGAGACCGCGCGCCTGGTCAGCGCGTATGCCGGCGCCTTCCCCACCGCATACAAGGAGGACTTCGAGGTCCGCCAGGGCGTCGCCGACCTGCACCACCTCGAGGCCCTGCCCGACCCGGATTCGACCCGCATGGTGCTCTACAAGCCGCGCTGGAAGCCCGACACCGAGCGTCGCTTCAAGATCTTCCGGCGCGAACAGGTGACCTTGACCCAGGTGCTCCCGCTATTCACCGATATGGGCGTCGAGGTCGTCGACGAGCGACCGTATGAGGTGGCACGCGCCGATGGCACCCGGCTGCACGTCTACGACTTCGGCCTGCGGGTGCGTGACGGTGCCGTGTGGAGCTCGATGACCCACGCCCGCCTGCGCGAACTCTTCGAGGACGCCGTCGCGGCCGTGTGGGCCGGTCGCGCGGAGTCCGACGGTTTCAACACGCTGGTGCTGCGCTCGCAGTTGACTTGGCGTCAGGTGGTCATCCTGCGCACGATCGCGAAATACCTGCGCCAGACCCGGCCCGCCTTCTCCGAGAACTATCTCCAGAACGCCCTGATCCACAACTGGCGGATCGCTGCCGACCTGGTCGCGCTCTTCGAGGCGCGGTTCGATCCGGCCGGCTCCGCGGACGACCGACCGGCCCGCGAGGAGGCGATCGCCGAGCGCATCGTCGACGCCCTCGATTCGGTCACCTCGCTGGACGAGGACCGCATCATCCGGGCCTTCCTCGGGGTCATCCGCGCAACCTTGCGCACGAACTACTACCAGCGCGACGCCCACGGGGCGCCCAAGGCCTATGTCTCGCTGAAGTTGGACCCACAGAAGGTGCCGGAACTCCCGGCTCCGCGGCCGGCATACGAGATCTGGGTTTACAGCCCGCGCGTCGAGGGCGTGCACCTGCGCTTCGGCCCGGTCGCTCGCGGCGGCCTGCGCTGGAGCGACCGGCGCGACGACTTCCGCACCGAAGTGCTGGGCCTGGTCAAGGCCCAGATGGTCAAGAACGCCGTGATCGTGCCGACCGGCTCCAAGGGCGGCTTCTTTGCCAAGCAACTGCCCGATAACAGTGACCGCGACGCGTGGCTGGCCGAGGGCATCGCGTCCTACCGAATCTTCATCAGCGGCCTGCTCGACCTGACCGACAACCGGGTCGGCGACGAGGTCGTCCCGCCCGCCGATGTCGTGCGGCACGACGGCGACGACCCGTATCTCGTGGTTGCCGCCGACAAGGGCACGGCCAGCTTCTCCGATATCGCCAACAGCGTCAGCCAGGACTATGGCTTCTGGCTCGATGACGCCTTCGCCTCCGGCGGCTCCAGCGGCTACGACCACAAGGGCATGGGGATCACCGCCCGCGGGGCGTGGGAATCGGTCAAGCGGCACTTCCGCGAGTTCGGCCATGACACCCAGACCGAGGACTTCACCACGGTGGGCATCGGCGACATGAGCGGTGACGTCTTCGGCAACGGGATGCTGCTCTCGCACCACATTCGCCTGATCGCCGCCTTCGATCACCGGCACGTCTTCCTCGACCCCAACCCGGTCGCCGCGACGTCGTTCGCCGAGCGGCAGCGCCTGTTCGACCTGCCCCGCTCGTCGTGGGGCGACTACGACACTGCCTTGATCTCCGAGGGGGGCGGTGTCTATCCGCGGACGGCCAAGTCGGTACCCATCACGGCGCCGGTCGCCGAAGCACTAGGGATCGACTCCGGGGTCCGCACCATGACGCCCGCCGAGTTGATCCACGCGATCTTGCTCGCGCCGGCCGACCTGCTGTGGAATGGCGGCATCGGCACCTATGTCAAGGCGAGCACCGAGAGCAATGGCGAGATCGGTGACCGCGCCAATGACGCCATCCGCGTCGACGGCCGAGACCTGCGGGTCCGGGTCGTCGGCGAGGGCGGCAACCTCGGCTTCTCGCAGCACGGACGCATCGAGGCGGCCCGCCATGGCATCCGGATCAATACCGATGCCATCGACAACTCGGCCGGCGTGGACACCTCCGACCATGAGGTCAACATCAAGATCCTGCTCAGCCAGGTGGTTCGCGACGGCGATCTGACTCTCAAACAGCGCAACGAGATCCTCGCCTCGATGACCGATGACGTGGCGCATGCCGTGCTGCGCGACAACTACGAGCAAAACGTCCTGCTCGGGAATGCCCGGGCCCAGCAATTCGCGATGGTGGCGGTCCACCAGCGGCTGATCCACGAGCTCGAGGACCGGGGCGACCTCAACCGGGAGTTGGAGTTCCTGCCCTCCGATGTGGAGCTCGCGGAGCGGGCCGAGGAGCAGGCCGGCTTGTCCTCGCCCGAGTTCTCGGTGCTGGTCGCCTACGCGAAGCTGGCGCTCAAGCACGATCTGCTGCAGACCACGCTGCCCGACGATCCCTGGCTGGAGCAAACGCTGCGCGGCTACTTCCCGCCGCTGGTCGGCGAGCGCTTCCCCGGCGCGGTCGACGCCCATCCGCTCAAACGCGAGATCATCACGACGGCGATCGCCAACTCCCTGGTCAACCGCGGCGGGATCACCTTCGCCTTCCGCGCGGCCGAGGAAACGGGAGCGACCACCGAGCAGATCGCGCGGGCCTTCGTGATCGCGCGCGAGATTTTCGGTGCCGCGGACTATCTGTCGGCCGTCGAAGCCCTCGACAACCAGGTGAGCACGGACGTCCAGACGGATCTCTATCTGGAGTTGCGCCGGCTGCTCGACCGGGCGGTGCGGTGGCTCGTGGTCAGCCGCCCGGCTGGCCTCGACCTCTCCACCGAGATCGCGCGCTTCCGCCCGATCATCGCCGAGTGGGCACCGAAGATTCCCGACTTCCTGGTGGGCAGCGAGCGCGAACGTTTGGATCGCAATACCGCCGCCCGCGTCGAGCAAGGCGTCCCGGAAGACATCGCGGCGCGCCGGTCGGCGCTGCTGGACTGCTACTCCCTGCTCGACATCGTCGAGATCGCCACCGAGACCGGGCACGACCCGTCGGTGATCATCCCGCTCTATTTCCAGATCTCCGAGCGCCTGGGCGTGGATAACCTCCTTGGCAAAATCACCCTGCTCTCGCGGGAGGATCGTTGGGATTCGCTGGCGCGTGGCGCCCTTCGAGACGACCTGTACGGCATCCTCGAAGGCATCACGCGCTCGGTGCTGGCGGGCGCCGAGCCGGGCTCGGCCGGGCCGGAGGACCTGATCGAGCACTGGCTCGACGCCAACCGCGACTCGCTCGAGCGCGCGCACCGCTCCTTGCGCGGCATCGACCGCATGGACCGGCCGGGCATCTCTGCCTTGTCCGTAGCGCTGCGCGTGCTCCGGACCGTCGTAAAGTCGGGGTCGGCCGATCACTGAGGTCCGGACACCTTGACCGGGTAGGCTCCCCGCTCGTGGTCAGCATGCTCGCCGAACGCCTTCACCGGGATTCGCAACTCGGCGACCGCGCGATCGAGCGGGTGCACGTCCTGCTCGGCGAGTGGCAGTTGCTCTCCGATTTGTCCTTCGCCGATCTGGTGCTATGGATCCAGATGCTCGACGGCGGCTGGCACGCGGTCGCCCACGTGCGCCCGAACACCGGCCAAATGGTCTTTTTCGATGACATCGTCGGCCAGGTCGCCATGGGCGACCGGGCGCGACTGCTCGAACAGGCGAAGTACGAAGGGGCCGTTCTGCGCCGCGGCGGGCCGATTCTCGATCACGATCACGCGATCCGTGAGGAAGCCGTCCCGCTGCGCGACCAGGGCGGCACGATCGCGATCTTGACCCGGCACACGAATCTGACCGCTTTGCGCACGCCGAGCCGGCTGGAGCTGAGCTATCAGGGGCTGGCGGCGACTCTCGTGCGGATGATCGCGGCGGGGGAGTGGCCGACGGCGTCCGCTCCCACCGGTCACCGCCGCGGCGCGCCGCGCGTCAGCGACGGCGTCATCCACCTCGGCGTCGACGGCCTGGTGCGGTATGCCAGCCCCAACGCCCTCAGCGCGATCCACCGGCTCGGTCACGACGGTGAGGTCATCGGCGAGCACCTGACCCAGATCTTCACCGATGTGCTGCGCGACGAGGGGCAAGTGGACGAGGCCCTCGCCGTGGTGACTACCGGCCGGGCGGACTGGCGCGCCGACGTCGCGACCAGGGCCGGGGCGGTGGCCCTGCGCGCCATCCCGCTGACCGAGGACCATCAGCGCATCGGCGCGATGATCCTCCTGCGCGATGTCACCGAGTTGCGCCGCCGCGAGCACGAGTTGCTCTCCAAGGACGCGACCATCCGCGAGATTCACCACCGCGTCAAGAACAATCTGCAGACCGTCGCGGCCCTCCTGCGGTTGCAAGCCCGCCGGCTCCCGCCGGGTCAGGGCAAGGATGCCCTCGATGAGGCGGTGCGCCGGGTCGGCACGATCGCCATGGTCCACGAGACGCTCAGCCACGGGTTCGACGAGACCGTCGATTTCGACGACATCGCGGTGCGTGGCCTGCAGGCCGTCATCGAGGTGGCGTCCCAGGAGCAGCACATCGAGTCGCGGGTTGCGGGCACCTTCGGGCGGATGCGCGCCGAGGACGCCATGGCCCTGGCCATGGTCATCAGCGAACTCGTGCAGAACGCGGTCGAGCATGGCCTGGCCGACCGCGGCGGGCGGATCGAGGTGCTCGTCGACAGGGAGGAGGGCGAGGACGGAGTGGTGCTGCGGGTGACGATCGCCGACAACGGCACGGGCATACCGCCGGGTTTCCGGCCCGGCAAGGCGGGCCTCGGCACCCAGATCGTCAACTCACTGGTCCAGGATCTGCGCGGCGCCATCCGGTGGGAGGATGTCAACCCCCACGGCACGCGGGTGCGCTTCTTCGCCTGTCTGCGCCCTCTCGAACGGGAGAGTTAGGACTTAGCCGGCGCGGCGGGCGCGGGCGTTACGACGCTTGAGTGCGCGGCGCTCGTCCTCGGACAAACCGCCCCAGACGCCTGAATCCTGGCCGTTCTCCAGCGCCCACTTCAGACAGGTGTCGACCACCTCACACCGACGGCAGACCGCCTTGGCCTCTTCGATCTGCAAGATCGCGGGACCGGTGTTCCCGATCGGGAAGAACAGTTCCGGGTCCTCGTCGAGACACGCCGCGCGGTCGCGCCAGTCCATGAAGCAGAGCTCCTTTGTCGAGCAACACATTGGGTGCCACGGACGGTAGGGCCGGGGCACGGGGGTTTCCAAGAAGGATCAACGACCCATTGTCAGGGACAAACCCTCTGGTTGCCAATGGTTAGGGCAGTCATTTTGTTCCCGGCGCCTCGACATAGGGTGCCCGTATGACGCATCCCCCCGCCGCGACCCGGACCTGGCCGGTCGCCGTGGCCCTCGCCGTGCTCGGCCTGGAGGCCCTGGGGCTGGTGGGGCTGATCGTGCTCTATGTGATCGAGTTGAGCGCCGCCAAGGCCGAGTCTGCGGGACGTACCTTGGCCTCGATCGCCCTTTTCGTGGTCGGCCTGCTGATCCTGCTGGCCATGATCCGGGCGTGGCGGCGCTCGGACGGCTGGCAGCGGATGGCCACTCTCGTGCTCAATGCGCTGATGATTCCCGTCGGCTTCAGCGCGGCCAGGGGCTGGGGGATGTGGATCGGCGGACCTGCGCTCCTGCTGGCTGGCGCGGGTGTGGTGGCCGCCCTCGCGGCGTCCGGCGAGGACGAGGTCTCGCCCGCGCGCTGACCTGGTCCGGCTCAGCTCAGAACAGGTCGCACCCGTCGAGCACATCGCACCCGTCGCAGCCGCCGCACCCGTCGCCGAAGTCGAGCAGTCCGCTCGCGGACGACGCGAAGTCACCGGCGGCGTCGGCAACGCCCGTCAGGACGTCGAAGTCCCCGATCGAGCCGATCAGATCACCCAGGTCGCCGATTCCCGTGCCGAGATTCCACACGAGGTCCGCGCCGTCGATCCAGGTGAAGTCGAAGTACGCGTCGCCGAGGCCGGCCAAGTGCGCCCGGGTGGCCACGTCGGCGAAGGTCTTGGCCCAGCGGTCCGCGACGCCGAAGACCATGGCATAGGGCAGATAGCGCGAGAAGAGATCGGCGGCCTCCTCGAAGCGGATCTGCCCGGCCTCGGCCTTGGTCAGGTATTCCTTGAAGCCGAGGGCCTGGATGCGCGCGGCGCTGCCCTCCGCAGTGCGGGGCGTGCGTCCGCGCATGCCGATGAAGAGGATGCCCGAGGCGATCGCCAATCCGGCACCGAGCGCGATGAGCAGGTGATTCTCGCGCGCGGTCGTCAGCAGGGCCGCGCCGCCATAGCCCAGCAGGCCGATGGCCACGAGCAGCAGTGGCAGGGCCAGGCAGCCGATGCGCCGATTGCGGTCCCGCGGATGCTTGGTGTACCAGCGGCGGTCGACGACCTCGCGATAGAGCCCGATCTGGGCCTCGCGCATGGTCAGGTCGAAGCCACGCTTCTTCAGCTCGCCGATGGTGGTCTCGGGACCCTGCGCGAAGACCCGTCCGAGCAGCAGCGTCTCGAAGGGCAGCAGGGCACCGGGGGGCGCGGGCAGCAGGCGGGTCAGGCGCCAGTCCCGGTCCGG
>NZ_DAOQZV010000049.1:0-1585 GCF_035343835.1 Nostocoides sp.
GCAAGCTCGCGGTTCGGCGGTGCAACCGGGTCATCGCCCACGGCGTCGGCCCACGACAAAAGGAAAAAGCAATGCCTCCCAAGAAGAAGAAGATCACCGGCTTCATCAAGCTGCAGATCAACGCCGGTGCCGCGACGCCGGCCCCGCCCGTCGGCCCCGCGCTCGGTCAGCACGGCGTCAACATCATGGAGTTCGTCAAGGCCTACAACGCCGCGACGGAAGCCCAGCGCGGCAATGTCATCCCGGTCGAGATCACGGTCTACGAAGACCGCTCCTTCACCTTCATCACCAAGACCCCGCCGGCCGCCGAGCTGATCAAAAAGGCCGCGGGCGTCGCCAAGGGGTCCGGCGAGCCGCACAAGACCAAGGTTGCGAAGCTGACCAAGGACCAGGTGCGCGCCATCGCCGAGCAGAAGATGGAAGACCTCAACGCCAACGACATCGACATGGCGATGCGCATCATCGCCGGCACCGCCCGGTCGATGGGCATCACCACCGAGCTCTGAGCTCACCAAGGCAGCACTGGCCACCCGGCCGGTATGCCGCGTGGAAGGGCCGCGCTGGCCCGCACCACAACCTCCACCTCTGATACCAGGAGTTCTGCATGCAGCGCAGCAAGGCCTACAAGGCCTCCGCCGAGAAGATCGACAAGGACAAGGTCTACAGCCCGCTTGACGCCGTCAAGCTCGCCAAGGAGACCTCGACCACCAAGTACGACGCGACCGTCGAGGTGGCCTTCCGCCTCGGCATCGACCCCCGCAAGGCCGACCAGATCGTCCGCGGCACCGTCAACCTGCCGAATGGCACCGGCAAGACCGCCCGCGTCCTCGTCTTCGCCAATGGCGAGCGCGCCGAGGCCGCCCGGGCCGCCGGCGCCGAGTACGTCGGCTCCGACGACATGATCGAGAAGGTCGCTGGCGGCTGGCTCGACTTCGACTCCGTCGTCGCGACCCCGGACCTGATGGGCAAGGTCGGCCGCCTCGGCAAGATCCTCGGCCCGCGTGGCCTGATGCCGAACCCGAAGACCGGCACCGTCACCATGGACACCGGCAAGGCCGTCTCCGACATCAAGGGCGGCAAGATCGAGTTCCGCAACGACAAGCACGCCAACCTGCACTTCATCATCGGCAAGACGTCCTTCAGCGACGCCGCCCTGGTGGAGAACTATGGCGCCGCTCTCGATGAGGTGCTCCGTCTGAAGCCGGCCGCGTCCAAGGGCCGCTTCCTGCTCAAGGCCACCATGACCACCACCATGGGCCCGGGCATCCCGCTGGACTTCAGCAAGACGCGCAACCTGATGGAGGACGACGCGAGCTGACCGCTCACGTCACCACACGGCATACGGGCCCGTATGCCGTGCCACACCCGGGCGGGCACGAGAACTCCTCGTGCCCGCCCGGGTGTTTCGGCTCGACATAGGCTGTCGGGGCCCCGATCTCCCCGACGGCAAGGACTCACCCATGCGTTCACGACTTCCGCTCGCCGTGTGCGCGCTGGCCCTGGTGGCCGGTTGCGATGCAAGTAGCACCACCACTTCCGGCGCCGGGCCCACCGGGACGAGCACGACCGCGAGCACCGCGTCCTC
>NZ_DAOQZV010000049.1:1685-16457 GCF_035343835.1 Nostocoides sp.
TCGCCGACTACTTCGCCGCCGCCGGCAAGAGCAAGCCCGCGATCCCGCGCCTGGCCAAGGCCGCCACCGTCGTGATCACCCTGGACGCGGTCGGCAAGCCACTGACCATCGAGAACGATCTGGGCTTCACCTCGATCAGCACGACCTACGCCGACTGGGGCAAGGAGGTCGCCATCGTCGCCCCGGCCAAGGATGAGATCGGCCCGCTGCCCACCGCCTCGCCCAGTTCCTGATCGGCGATCCGTCAACCCGGGAGGAACCGCCCGGCTGCCAGAGACGTCTAGTCAGGCGCGCGGACGGTTTACAGTTCTGGGCGAAGCAGGCGTCCGGCATACGTCGGACGGGATGAACACCACTGGGGGAGGACCCATGAAGCTGACCAAGACCTCGATCGGGGCCGTGATCGCGGCCGGCGCGCTGACGCTGAGCGCGTGCGGGAGCAGCGACGGCACCAGCAGCACTTCGGGCGCCGCGGCCAGCGGCACCGGCACGCAGTCCACGGCAGCGACGACCGCAACCAGTGCGACGACAACGGCTTCCGAGACCACGTCGGCAGCCGAGACCACCGATGCCGGGGGCGGCGGCAGCACCGACATCGCCGGCGCCAAGGTCGGCGACGAGATCGACGCCATCGCGCTCGGCCAGGCGATGCAGAAGGTCTTCGTCGACGGCGCGACCGGTCACATGAAGATGGACATGGGTGGGTCCATCACGGCCGAGGGGGACTTCAAGGTCGTCAAGGGCAAGCAGGACATGGCCATGACCATGGAGATGATGGGCACCAAGATCGACATGATCACCATCGGCGGGGTCTCCTATATGAAGGGCCTGACCGGCGGCACCAAGTGGGTCAAGATGGACGCCGCCGAGGCAGCGGGCGCCGGCGCCGGCAACCTCAACAGCTTCGACCCGGCCGTGATGGCCAAGGCCTTCGGTGGACAGAAGGCCAAGGTCACCAAGAAGGAGGGCGATCTGACGACGCTCTCGCTCGATCTCGACCTCGCCAAGGTCATGAGTGCGACTGGCATGGACAAGCCGACCGGCATCACCCTGCCGGACAGTATCCCGGTCACCTATACCCTCGACGGCCAGGGTCGGCCGGTCCATTCGACCATCAATATGGGCATGGAGATCACCGTCGACTACTCCGACTGGGGCAAGAAGGTCGACATCTCGGCTCCGCCGGCCTCCCAGGTCACCACCATGTAGTCCGGCGCGAGTTACCGGCGGGTAGGTGAGGCAAAGGCGGGAGCTATGGCGCCCGATTTGCCTCCCCTACCGTCAGTAGCCTGCGAGCTGGATTTGGGCGGATGCCGGGTCGGGCGTATCCTGATCACGACCAAAGACCGCCGGTTGTCGTATCCGACCGAAGGTCCCGCCGCGAGGTGGGCAACCAGCGCAGGCCACGCTTGACCGTCATACCGCCTCGGCTTCCCCGATCGCTCCGTATGCCGTTCGCCCCGTGCCCTGCGCCGGGGCCCTTTTCGTTGTGGGCCGGGACAAAGACCAGCGGCACGAACGACGAAGGAGGCCCTAATGGCAAAGCCCGCAAAGTCGGCTGCCATCGCCGAGTTGGCGGAGAAGTTCCGCACCTCGAATGCGGCCGTTCTCACGGAGTACCGCGGGCTCACCGTGAAGCAGCTGACCCAGCTGCGCACTAGCCTCCGTGGCAACGCCACCTACGCCGTGGTCAAGAACACGCTGACCGATTTGGCGGCCAAGGAAGCCGGGGTGACCGCTTTCGAGGGTCAGTTCGTCGGCCCGACCGCCATCGCGTTCGTCGACGGTGACCCCGTCGAGGCCGCGAAGGGTCTGCGTGACTTCGCCAAGGCCAACCCCCTGCTGGTGATCAAGGGCGGTGTCCTCGACGGGCGCGCTCTCGACGCCGACGGGATCAAGAAGCTCGCCGACCTCGAGTCGCGCGAGGTTCTCCTCGCCAAGCTCGCCGGGGCCATGAATGCCTCGCTGAGCCGCGCTGTTTACCTCTTCGCCGCGCCCTTGTCGCAGGCCGCTCGCACCGTCGACGCCCTGCGTGCCAAGGTCGAGAGCGAAGGGCCGGTCGCCGCTGCCCCCGCAGCGCCGGCGGACGCACCCGCGGACGCCCCGGCCGACGACGTCGCCCCGAGTGGCGACGCGGACGCCTGATCCCACCGGGACCGGGCACACCACCCTCACGCCACTCACGGCATACGAAAGAAAGGACGCCACCATGGCGAAGCTCAGCACCGACGAGCTCCTTGAGGCCTTCAAGGAGATGACCCTGATCGAGCTCTCCGAGTTCGTCAAGCAGTTCGAGGAGACCTTCGGCGTCACCGCCGCGGCCCCGCTGATGGCCGGTCCGGCCATCGGTGGCGGCGGCGCGGCCGAAGCTCCGGCCGAGGCCGAGGAGCAGGACGAGTTCGACGTCATCCTCGCCGCTGCCGGTGACAAGAAGATCCAGGTCATCAAGGAGGTCCGCTCGCTGACCTCTCTCGGCCTGAAGGAGGCCAAGGACCTCGTGGACGGCGCTCCCAAGGCCGTCCTGGAGAAGGTCGACAAGGCCACCGCCGACAAGGCGAAGGCCCAGCTCGAGGAAGCCGGCGCCACCGTCGAACTCAAGTGAGTTTGTAGGGACGAAAACGTTGGGGCGGACCGAGTTTCGGTCCGCCCCTTCGGCGTCCTCGGGCGCGGACGCGCTACCGGGACATGCGAATCGCGCGCGCCTGCTTGACGTATGCCGTGTTCCGCGTCATCCTCTACGCGTCGCTTTTCGCGACCGCCGTCCGGATGGGCTCTGGACAGGCTTGGACAGCCATGCCTTGATGCTGTAGTGTTATTCCTTGCGCTGTCTTCCCTCCCACCCTCGTGTCTGACGCTTCATATCCCGGGCCGACCAGCCCGGTCGCGTCAACCGTGATCCCGCGGGTCGACAGCCGCCGCACACCACACAGGCCCGTGGAAGGATCCATCCTTGGCTGCCTCGCGCACCGCAACTGTGCAGACCGCACGAACGGCCTCCGGTCGTCTCAGCTTCGCAAAGATTCGCGAACCCCTCGAAGTCCCCGACCTCCTCGCCCTGCAGACCGAGTCTTTCGACTGGCTGCTCGGAAACGAGCGGTGGCAGGAGCGGGTCGCCGAAGCTGTCGCGTCCGGTCGGCGTAACGTCCCCGACCGTTCGGGGCTCGAAGAGATCTTCGAGGAGATCTCCCCGATCGAGGACTTCTCGGGCTCGATGAGCCTGAGCTTCCGTGACCACCGCTTCGAGGAGAGCAAGTACTCCATCGAGGACTGCAAGGAGCGGGACCAGACCTACTCCGCGCCGCTCTTCGTCACCGCCGAGTTCATGAACACCACCACTGGTGAGATCAAGAGCCAGACGGTCTTCATGGGCGACTTCCCGCTGATGACCGAGCGCGGCACCTTCATCATCAACGGCACCGAGCGCGTCGTCGTCAGCCAGCTGGTCCGCAGCCCCGGCGTCTACTTCGAGCGCACGCCGGACAAGACGTCCGACAAGGACATCTACACCGCCAAGGTCATCCCGAGCCGCGGTGCGTGGCTGGAGTTCGAGATCGACAAGCGCGACATGATCGGCGTGCGCGTCGACCGCAAGCGCAAGCAGAGCGTCACCGTGCTGCTGAAGGCCCTTGGCATGTCCGAGGCCGAGATCCGCGAGGAGTTCGCCGGCTACGAGTCGATGGAGCTGACCCTCGAGAAGGACCACATCGCCGGTCAGGACGAGGCGCTGCTCGACATCTACCGCAAGCTGCGCCCGGGCGAGCCCCCGACGCGCGAGGCGGCGCAGAACCTCCTCGACAACCTCTACTTCAACCCGAAGCGCTACGACCTGGCCAAGGTCGGTCGCTACAAGATCGGGCGCAAGCTCGGCCGCGACGTCGACCTGCACGACTCGGTCCTCACCATCGAGGACATCGTCGGCACGATCAAATACCTCGTGGCCCTCCACCGCGGCGACACGACCCTTCCCGGCGTGCGCGACGGCGAGACCATCGAGATCAGCGTCGAGACCGACGACATCGACCACTTCGGCAACCGGCGCCTGCGCACGGTCGGCGAGCTCATCCAGAACCAGGTCCGCACCGGCCTGTCGCGGATGGAGCGCGTCGTCCGCGAGCGGATGACCACCCAGGACGTCGAGGCGATCACCCCGCAGACCCTGATCAACATCCGCCCGGTCGTGGCGTCGATCAAGGAGTTCTTCGGCACCTCGCAGCTCTCGCAGTTCATGGACCAGAACAACCCGCTCGCGGGCCTGACCCACAAGCGTCGGTTGTCCGCGCTCGGCCCGGGCGGTCTCTCCCGTGACCGCGCGGGCATGGAGGTCCGTGACGTTCACCCGTCGCACTACGGCCGGATGTGCCCGATCGAGACCCCAGAAGGCCCGAACATCGGCCTGATCGGCTCGCTCGCGTCGTATGCCCGCATCAACGCCTTCGGGTTCATCGAGACCCCCTACCGCAAGGTCGAGGGCAACAAGGTCAGCGACGAGATCCACTACCTGTCCGCCGACGAGGAGGACAAGTACGTCATCGCCCAGGCGAACGCCGCGCTGGACGTCGACGGCACCTTCGCCGAGAACCGCGTCCTGGTCCGCACCAAGGGCGGTGAGGCGATCGACGTCGCCGCCGACGAGGTCGACTACATGGACGTCTCGCCCCGGCAGATGGTCTCCGGCGCGACCGCGATGATCCCCTTCCTCGAGCACGACGACGCCAACCGAGCGCTCATGGGCGCCAATATGCAGCGTCAGGCGGTCCCGCTGGTGCGCAGCGAGGCCCCGCTCGTCGGCACCGGGATGGAGTTCCGTGCCGCCCTCGACTCCGGCGATGTCGTCCGGGCCGAGAAGGCCGGTGTGGTCACCGAGGTGTCCGCTGACCTGGTCAGCGTCGCCGCCGACGACGGCACCCACCGCACCTACCGGATCGCGAAGTTCGCCCGCTCCAACCAGGGCACCTCCTACAACCAGCGTGTCGTGGTCGCCGAAGGCGATCGTCTGGAGGAGGGCGGCCTGATCGCCGACGGTCCCGCGACCGACGGCGGCGAGATGGCGCTCGGCAAGAACCTCCTCGTGGCCTTCATGCCCTGGGAGGGCCACAACTACGAGGACGCGATCATCCTCTCCCAGCGTCTGGTGCAGGACGACGTCCTCTCCTCGATCCACATCGAGGAGCACGAGGTCGACGCCCGCGACACCAAGCTCGGCCCCGAGGAGATCACCCGGGACATCCCCAATGTCTCCGAGGACGTCCTCGCCGACCTCGACGAGCGCGGCATCATCCGCATCGGCGCCGAGGTCCGCGACGGCGACCTGCTCGTCGGCAAGGTCACGCCCAAGGGTGAGACCGAGCTGACCCCGGAGGAGCGCCTGCTGCGCGCGATCTTCGGGGAGAAGGCCCGCGAAGTCCGCGACACCTCGCTCAAGGTTCCCCACGGCGAGACCGGCACCGTCATCGGTGTCAAGGTCTTCGACAAGGAGGACGGCGACGAGCTGCCCCCGGGCGTCAACCAGTTGGTCCGCGTCTATGTCGCCAATAAGCGCAAGATCACCGACGGCGACAAGCTCGCCGGCCGCCACGGCAACAAGGGCGTCATCTCCAAGATCCTGCCGGTCGAGGACATGCCCTTCCTCGAGGACGGCACGCCGGTCGACGTCGTGCTCAACCCGCTCGGTGTCCCGGGCCGAATGAACATCGGCCAGGTCCTCGAACTCCACCTCGGGTGGGCCGCCAGCCGCGGCTGGCAGGTCCCGGACGGTGCCGAGTGGGCTGCCGGTATGGCTGCCGACGCGCACCACGCGGAGCCCGGCACCCGGGTCGCGAGCCCCGTCTTCGACGGTGCCCGCGAGGAGGAGATCTTCGGTCTGCTCGAGTCCACGCTGCCCACGCGTGATGGCCAGCGACTCGTCGGGCCCAACGGCAAGGCACGCCTGTTCGACGGCCGCTCCGGCGAGCCCTTCCCGGACCCGGTCTCGGTCGGCTACATGTACATCCTGAAGCTGCATCACCTCGTGGACGACAAGATCCACGCGCGCAGCACCGGTCCCTACTCGATGATCACCCAGCAGCCGCTCGGCGGTAAGGCCCAGTTCGGTGGCCAGCGCTTCGGTGAGATGGAGGTCTGGGCCCTGGAGGCGTACGGCGCGTCATACGCCCTGCAGGAGTTGCTGACGATCAAGTCCGACGACGTCACCGGCCGCGTGAAGGTCTACGAGGCCATCGTCAAGGGCGAGAACATTCCCGAGCCGGGCATCCCCGAGTCGTTCAAGGTCCTCATCAAGGAGATGCAGTCCTTGTGCTTGAACGTCGAGGTGCTCAGCCAGGACGGCAGCCAGATCGAACTGCGCGACACCGAGGACGACGTCTTCCAGGCCGCTCAGGAACTCGGCATCGACCTGTCCCGGCGCGAGCCCTCTTCCGTAGAGGAAGTGTGATTGCGACGTCCCGGGCAGTCGGACGAGCGATCCCGCTAGGGATCGTCGAGTCCGCCGCCGAACCGCGAGCGAAGCGAGCCTGGTTCGACGGAATGAGACTGGCCGGGGCGAAGCTCCGTCCTGGCCTTCGGGCCAGCCACATACCAACTGAACTGAACGGCATACGGAAGATAGGAAGCACGTAGTGCTGGACGTCAACAACTTTGATCAACTGCGTATCGGCCTCGCCACCGCGGACAGCATCCGCGAGTGGAGCCACGGCGAGGTCAAGAAGCCGGAGACCATCAACTACCGGACCCTGAAGCCGGAGAAGGACGGTCTGTTCTGCGAGCGCATCTTCGGTCCCACCCGGGACTGGGAGTGCGCCTGTGGCAAGTACAAGCGTGTGCGCTTCAAGGGCATCATCTGCGAGCGCTGCGGCGTCGAGGTGACCCGCGCGGCCGTGCGTCGTGAGCGGATGGGCCACATCGAGCTGGCCGCCCCCGTGACCCACATCTGGTACTTCAAGGGCGTGCCCTCGCGCCTGGGCTACCTGCTCGACCTGGCGCCGAAGGACCTGGAGAAGGTCATCTACTTCGCCGCCTACATGATCACCTCGGTCGATGTCGACCAGCGCCACGCCGACCTGCCCTCCCTGGAGGCACAGATCGAGGTGGAGAAGAAGGAGATCGAAAACCGTCGCGACGCCGACATCGAGGCCCGCGCCAAGAAGCTCGAAGCCGACACCGCCGAGCTGGAGAACGACGGGGCCAAGGCCGACGTCAAGCGCAAGGTCCGCGATGGGGCCGAGCGTGAGATGGCGCAGATCCGCCGGCGTGCGGACGGTCAACTCGATCGCCTCACCCAGGTCTGGGACCGGTTCAAGAACCTCAAGGTCCAAGACCTCGAGGGCGATGAGATCCTCTACCGCGAGATGCGGGACCGATTCGGTCTCTACTTCGAGGGGGGGATGGGCGCCGCGGCGATCCAGAAGCGTCTGGAGACCTTCGACCTCGACGCCGAGGCGGCGCTGCTGCGCGAAATCATCGCCACCGGCCGGGGCCAGAAGAAGACCCGCGCCCTCAAGCGCCTCAAGGTCGTCTCCGCGTTCATGACGACGGACAACAACCCCGCCGGTATGGTGCTCGACGCGGTCCCGGTCATCCCGCCGGACCTGCGCCCGATGGTGCAGCTCGACGGTGGCCGCTTCGCGACCTCCGACCTGAACGACCTCTACCGCCGCGTCATCAACCGCAACAACCGGTTGAAGCGTCTGCTCGACCTCGGCGCGCCCGAGATCATCGTCAACAACGAGAAGCGGATGCTGCAGGAGGCCGTGGACTCGTTGTTCGACAACGGTCGTCGTGGCCGGCCGGTCACCGGCCCGGGCAACCGCCCGCTGAAGTCGCTGTCCGACATGCTCAAGGGCAAGCAGGGGCGTTTCCGTCAGAACTTGCTCGGCAAGCGCGTCGACTACTCCGGCCGGTCGGTCATCGTCGTCGGCCCGCAGTTGAAGCTGCACCAGTGCGGTCTGCCCAAGCAGATGGCGCTGGAGCTGTTCAAGCCGTTCGTGATGAAGCGCCTGGTCGACCTCGACCATGCGCAGAACATCAAGTCGGCCAAGCGTCAGGTCGAGCGCCAGAAGTCGGTGGTGTGGGATGTCCTCGAAGAGGTCATCACCGAGCACCCCGTGCTGCTCAACCGTGCGCCCACCCTGCACCGCCTCGGCATCCAGGCCTTCGAGCCGCAGCTGGTCGAAGGCAAGGCCATCCAGATCCACCCGCTCGTCTGCACCGCCTTCAACGCGGACTTCGACGGTGACCAGATGGCCGTGCACCTGCCGCTGTCGGCCGAGGCGCAGGCCGAGGCCCGCATCCTGATGCTGTCCTCCAACAACATCCTCAAGCCGGCCGATGGCCGCCCGGTGACCATGCCCACCCAGGACATGATCATCGGCCTCTACCACCTGACCTCCGAGGTCGAGGATGGCAAGGGGTCCGGGCGCGTCTTCTCCACGGTGGCCGAGGCCCGCATGGCCTTCGACGCCCACGAGATCGAACTCGGCAGCATGGTCAAGATTCGCCTTATGGATGTCGTTCCGTCGGTCGGGGCCCAGTTGCCCGAGGGCGTCGAGGCGGGCGAGGGCGGCGGGGTGCCGATGCTGCTGGTCGAGACCACCCTGGGCCGTGCGCTGTTCAACACCACGCTGCCCTTTGACTATCCGTTCGTCAACGAGCCGGTTGACAAGAAGCGCCTCTCGACGATCGTCAACGACCTGGCCGAGCGCTACAGCAAGGTCCAGGTGGCGGCGAGCCTCGATGCGCTCAAGGAAGCCGGCTACCACTGGGCGACCCGCTCGGGCACGACGGTGGCGGTTTCCGATGTCGTCACGCCGCCGCGCAAGGGCGAGATCCTCGCCGGCTACGAGACGAGCGCGACCAAGGTGCAGACGCAGTTCGAGCGCGGCCTGATCACCGACGACGAGCGCCGTCAGGAGCTCATCGAGATCTGGACCAAGGCGACCAACGAAGTCTCCAAGGAGATGGAGTCCAACTTCCCCAAGAGCAACCCCATCTTCCGGATGGTCAACTCCGGGGCGCGCGGTAACTGGTTCCAGTTGCGTCAGATCGCCGGTATGCGTGGCCTGATGGCCAACCCCAAGGGCGAGATCATCCCGCGCCCGATCCGCACGAACTTCCGTGAGGGTCTGTCGGTGCTGGAGTTCTTCATCTCCACCCACGGTGCGCGCAAGGGTCTGGCCGACACCGCGCTGCGGACCGCGGACTCGGGCTACCTCACCCGGCGCCTGGTCGACGTCTCGCAGGACGTCATCATCCGCGAGGACGACTGTGGCACCGAACGTGGACTGACGATGCCGATCGCGGCGAAGTCCGAGAGCGGCGGCCGTATCGTCCACGACGAGGTCGAGACGTCGGTCTATGCCCGCACGCTCGCCGAGGCGATCACCCGCGACGGAGAGGTGCTGGCCGAGGCCGGCATCGACCTCGGTGACGTGGTTATCGGTGCGCTCTTCGGCGCCGGCGTGGACGAGGTCAAGGTCCGTTCGGTCCTGACCTGTGAGTCCAAGGTCGGCACCTGTGCCAAGTGCTACGGCCGCTCGCTGGCCACCGGCAAGCTGGTCGACATCGGAGAGGCGGTCGGCATCATCGCCGCCCAGTCCATCGGTGAGCCCGGCACCCAGTTGACGATGCGGACCTTCCACACCGGTGGTGTGGCCGGTGACGACATCACCCAGGGTCTGCCGCGTGTTGTCGAGCTCTTCGAGGCGCGCACCCCCAAGGGTGTCGCGCCGATCGCCGAGGCCACCGGCCGGGTGGAGATCGAGGAGACCGACAAGACCCGCCGCATCCTGCTGACGCCGGACGACGGCTCGGAGGAGCACGCCTACCCGGTCAGCAAGCGGGCGCGTCTGCTGGTCGCCGACGGCGATCACGTGGCGGTCGGCACCAAGCTGGTTCAGGGCGCCATCGACCCCAAGCAGGTGCTGCGCATCCTCGGCCCGCGCCAGGTGCAGATGCACCTCGTCGACGAGGTGCAGGCTGTCTACCGCCAGCAGGGTGTGGCGATCCACGACAAGCACATCGAGGTCATCGTCCGGCAGATGCTGCGGCGGATCACGATCATCGAGTCCGGCGACGCCGACCTGCTCCCGGGCATGCTGGCCGAGCGCGGCCGCTTCGAGGACGAGAACCGTCGCGTCGTGGCCGAGGGGGGCCGTCCGGCCTCCGGTCGTCCCGAACTGATGGGGATCACCAAGGCCTCGCTGGCGACTGACAGCTGGCTCTCGGCGGCCTCCTTCCAGGAGACGACCCGCGTCCTGACCGAGGCCGCGATGGAGGGCAAGTCGGACCCGCTGCTCGGCCTGAAGGAGAACGTCATCCTCGGCAAGCTCATCCCGGCCGGTACGGGCCTGCCTCGCTACCGCGACATCCGGGTCGAGCCGACCGCCGAGGCGCGCGCGGCGATGTATGCCATGCCGAACTACGACGACTACGCCTACCCCGTCTTCGGCGCGGGCACCGGCGAGGCGATCCGCCTCGACGACGTCGAGTTGGGCCTGGACCGCTTCGACTGATCCATCTCGGATGATCGGATGCCGCTCACCCCTCCTGGGGTGGGCGGCATCCGCTTTTTGTGCCGGCGATCCGACGGCGAGGGGAGGCCGGCGGTATGGGGAGCGAACGGCATACGTCCCGTAGATTGGCGCGGGTGAGCAGCAGACCGGACGCCGGCCGCAATGCGGTGATTGGCGGTGTCCTGGTCGGGCTGGGCCTGGTCGCGCTCGTGCGGCTGGTGGGCCCGCTGCGGCTGCTCGGGATCGCCGCGATCGTGGCCGGCGCCTTCCACCTCAACCGCACCGACCCCAAGCGGCTGACCGCCGTGCTCGTGGTGCTGGTCGTGGGAATGGGCGTGCTCGCCTACCTCTACTCGCGCAACGCGTGACCCCTTCGCTGCGCACTCTGAACATCTCGCGGCCGCCGCGGGAGCGGGCCAGGGACCTGCTCGCCTATCTGTGGCAGTGCGAGGAGGAGGTCCTCGTGCTCACCGAGACCGGGTGGGGCGCCGGAACCGCCCTGATCGAGGACGTATGCCGTGCGGCCGGCTTCGCGACCTTCTCCTCCTTGCGCGAGCCGGCGGATGCGCGCCGGGCCGGCGTGGACGCCACCTCGCTCGGGGTGCTCCTAGTGGATCGTGGTGCGGGACTGACCCGGCTCGATGTGCCCGGCCCCAGCTTGCTGGCCGAGCGGGTGCTCGTCGCCCAGGTGCCCGATGGGGTCGGCCCGGGAGCGGAGCCGGTGCGACTCGTCGCGGTCTATGGCGCGGCCAGTGATCCGGTGCGCTATGCGAATGCCGTTCAGCGGCAACGCAAACGCGACTGGCTGCTGGCCTTCCTCACCTGGCTGAGCGAACTGCCCCCGGCCCCCACGATCCTGGTCGGCGACCTCAATATCGTCGCGCCGGGCCACGTCGATCGCCTGCTCTATGTGCTGGGGGAGGAGCGCACGGCATACGGCCTGCTCACCGGCGGCCTCGGTTATCGCGATCCGCTGGCCGGCGATCCCGAGCCCACCTGGGTGGATCACTCAGGGGCTGCGTGCCGCTACGACTATGCACTGACCACCGCGCCGCTCCCGGTGGGGGAGTGCGCGATCGACCACACCCCCCGTCTGTCCGGGCTGACCGACCACGCCGCCCTCGTCTGGCGGACGCCGGGCTGACGACAGCGGAATGGCTTGCCGCGCCCGAGTGGCGAATCGGTCAGTTGACCTTGACGGTCATCTTCCCCGTGGAGTTGCTCTGCACAACCTTGATGGTCACGCCCACGCCGGCCACCTTGACACTCCCCATCGGGTTGGCGGTGTCGTAGTAGCGCAGCGGGTCGCTGTCGTCGAAGACCGCGACCGGTGCCTGCGACGGGACGGTCGTCGAGCTGGGCGGCGGATGCGCCATCGACGCGTTCGGCGGACGAGCTCGCCTGGGCATTGGGTGCAAGCGCGGCGGCAAGCGCCACGGCGCCGGCGCCGGCCAGCCAACGTAATCTGGGGTGTCGCACGTGAACTCCTTTGTTCGCGGCATCATGGGGAAGGTGGCGGGTGAGTCCGTTCCCCCTCGGTCCGCCAACCAAACCGGTGACCTGCGACAACACGGTCCTCGTGACCCGGTCATCTCCCACGAATGCGTCGGCGCGCCCCGCCGATTTTGTCCCCAGGAAGCCCGCCACTAGACTGGATCCCTGTGTCATTCGTGCCCCCGCGGGCCCGAGGAAGCACGGCAGCAGTCCAGGGTGACTGATGTGCCCACACCTCTCGCCGGGCAAACCACGTCCACCACACCAGATGCGGTGGCGGCTGGGGAGTGCAGGGGAGAGTGGCCGATCCGACACACCCGAGCTCGGGGGTCGGCGGGCCGAGAACAAGGAGTTGCCGCGATGACGCGGCGATAACGACGATAACGAAGGACGCAGTTTGCCTACCATCAACCAGCTGGTGCGCAAGGGCCGGCAGGACAAGGCCTCCAAGGTCAAGACCCCTGCCCTGAAGGGCTCGCCCCAGCGCCGCGGCGTGTGCACCCGCGTGTACACCACCACCCCCAAGAAGCCGAACTCGGCCCTGCGCAAGGTCGCCCGTGTGCGCCTGACCAGCGGCATCGAGGTCACCGCCTACATCCCCGGTGTCGGTCACAACCTCCAGGAGCACTCGATGGTGCTCGTGCGTGGCGGTCGTGTGAAGGACCTGCCCGGTGTCCGTTACAAGATCATCCGCGGCGCGCTCGACACCCAGGGTGTCAAGAACCGCCAGCAGGCCCGCAGCCGCTACGGCGCCAAGAAGGGGAAGAAGTAATGCCTCGCAAGGGTCCCGCCCCGAAGCGGCCGCTCGTCGTCGACCCGGTCTACAACTCGACCCTGGTCACCCAGCTCGTCAACAAGATCCTGCTCGACGGCAAGAAGTCCATCGCCGAGCACATCGTCTACGGCGCCCTCGAAGGCGTCCGCGACAAGACCGGCACCGACCCGGTGGCCACTCTCAAGCGCGCGCTGGACAACGTCCGCCCCAGCCTGGAGGTCAAGTCCCGCCGTGTCGGTGGCGCGACCTACCAGGTCCCGGTCGAGGTCAAGCCCGGCCGCGCGACCACGCTGTCGCTGCGCTGGCTGGTCGGCTACTCCCGGCAGCGCCGCGAGAAGACGATGACCGAGCGCCTGATGAACGAGATCCTCGACGCCTCCAACGGCCTTGGCGCCGCTGTGAAGCGCCGCGAGGACACGCACAAGATGGCCGAATCCAACAAGGCCTTCGCGCACTACCGCTGGTAATCGCATCCGGCCGTATGCCGTCTGCCCACCCGGGCACCACGGCATACGGCCCGCGGCCGGCACCACGAACGAAACGCACCTGATTCGCATCGAGCGAGAGATAACAGCAAGTGGCAAAGGACGTCCTGACGGACCTGACCAAGGTCCGCAATATCGGCATCATGGCGCACATCGACGCCGGCAAGACCACGACGACGGAGCGCATTCTCTTCTACACCGGGGTCAACCACAAGATCGGTGAGACCCACGACGGTGCATCCACGACCGACTGGATGGAGCAGGAGAAGGAACGCGGCATCACCATCACCTCCGCCGCGGTGACCTCCTTCTGGAACGGCAACCAGGTCAACATCATCGACACACCCGGGCACGTCGACTTCACCGTCGAGGTTGAGCGCTCGCTGCGCGTCCTCGACGGCGCCGTCGCCGTCTTCGATGGCAAAGAAGGTGTCGAGCCGCAGTCCGAGACGGTGTGGCGGCAGGCCGACAAGTACGACGTGCCGCGCGTCTGCTTCGTCAACAAGATGGACAAGCTCGGCGCGGACTTCTACTTCACCGTGCAGACCATCAAGGACCGCCTCGGGGCCGAGCCCCTGGTCATCCAACTGCCCATCGGCTCCGAGAACGACTTCATCGGCGTCATCGACTTGGTCGAGATGCGCGCGCTGGTCTGGCCGGGCGACGCCAAGGGTGATGTCACCATGGGCGCCAAGTACGAAGTCCAGGAGATCCCGGCGGAGCTTCAGGCCAAGGCCGACGAGTACCGTCACGCGCTCGTCGAGCGCGTCGCGGAGTCCGACGACGCCCTGATGGAGAAATACCTCGAGGGCGAGGAGCTGAGCGTCGCCGAGATCAAGGGCGCCATCCGTGCCTTGACCGTCAGCAGCACCCTCTACCCGATCCTGTGCGGCTCGGCCTTCAAGAATCGCGGCGTCCAGCCGATGCTCGACGCGGTGGTCGACTTCCTGCCCAGCCCGATCGACGTGCCGCCCATGCACGGCCACGCCGTCGGCGACGAAGACGTCGAGATCATCCGCAAGCCGGACGCCGCCGAGCCCTTCTCGGCGCTCGCGTTCAAGGTCGCCGCGCACCCCTTCTTCGGGACCCTGACCTTCATCCGCGTCTACTCCGGCCGGATCAACGCGGGCACCCAGGTGCTCAACTCGACCAAGGTCAAGAAAGAGCGCATCGGCAAGCTCTTCCAGATGCACGCCAACAAGGAAAACCCCGTCGATGAGGCCCTCGCCGGCCACATCTACGCGGCCATCGGCCTGAAGGGCACCACCACCGGTGACACCCTGTGCGACATCGAGAAGCCGGTTGTGCTGGAGTCGATGACCTTCCCCGAGCCGGTCATCCAGGTCGCCATCGAACCCAAGACCAAGGGCGACCAGGAGAAGTTGGGCGTCGCGATCCAGAAGCTCGCCGAAGAGGACCCGACCTTCCAGGTCCACCTCGATGAGGAGACCGGACAGACGATCATCGCCGGTATGGGCGAGCTCCACCTCGACATCCTCGTCGACCGCATGCG
>NZ_DAOQZV010000050.1:0-16386 GCF_035343835.1 Nostocoides sp.
CGACCTCAATGACAACGCGCCGGCGATCACCTCGGCTGCTGCGGCGACGGTGGCGGAAGGCGCGACGGGCGTGCTGACGCTTTCGGCGACGGACGCGGACCGGCAGGCGGCCCGCGACGCTGTGCGCACGGCATACGGGATCGGGGAGCAGGAGCCCCTCATCGTAACGATTTCGCGGATCGCGCCGCAAAAGGACCTCGGCACCCTCGTCGCCGCGGCGCAGCTCCTGGACACCCGGCCGGCTTGGCTGGTCGCCGGCGCGGGGATCCTCGAGTTGCAGCACGATCTCGAGCTGCGCGCACGCGAGACCGGTGTCCGGTTCGTCGGACCGGTCGCCGATCCATCGGCGCTGCTGCTGGCCGCCGACGTCTTCGCGCTCACCAGCACCTGGGAAGCACGCGCGCTGGTCGTGCAAGAGGCGCTCGCCGCCGGCGTGCCGGTCGTCGCGTCCGCGGTGGGCGGACTGCCTGACCTGCTCGACGGTCTCGGTGTCCTGATTCCCCCGCGGGATCCGCAGGCTCTTGCCCGTGCTCTGGAATCGCTCCTGAAGGATCCCGAGGCCGGGCGCACGGCCGGCGACCGCGGCCGGGAACGAGCGGCGGCCTGGCCGACCTCACCGCAAATGGTCGCCCAGTGGGTCGTTGACTATTCCGGACTGATCGAGGCAGTAGGGTAGAAGCCCGTGGCGACCACGACCAAACACATCTTCGTGACCGGAGGCGTGGCCTCCTCCCTCGGCAAGGGACTGACGGCATCCAGTCTCGGCAATCTGCTCCGGGCCCGTGGGCTCTCGGTGGCGATGCAGAAGCTCGATCCCTACCTCAATGTCGATCCCGGGACGATGAATCCCTTCCAGCACGGCGAGGTCTTCGTCACCGAGGACGGCGCGGAAACCGACCTCGACATCGGTCACTACGAGCGCTTCCTCGACGTCTTCTTGGCAGCGAATGCCAATGTGACGACCGGCCAGGTCTACAGCGAAGTGATCGCCAAGGAACGCCGCGGCGAATACCTCGGCGACACCGTGCAGGTCATCCCGCACATCACCAACGAGATCAAGGCCCGGATGCGGGCTCAGGCCTCCGGGAGCAACCCGCCCGACATCATCATCACCGAGATCGGTGGCACGGTCGGCGACATCGAATCGCTGCCCTTCCTCGAGGCCGCCCGCCAGGTCCGGCACGACCTGGGCCGGGACAACTCGATCTTCCTGCACGTCTCGCTGGTGCCCTATCTCGCTCCCAGCGGCGAGTTGAAGACCAAGCCGACGCAGCATTCGGTGGCCGCGATGCGCCAGGTCGGCCTGCAACCCGACGCGCTCGTGCTGCGTGCCGACCGCGAGATTCCCGAGCCGATCAAGCGCAAGATCTCGATGATGTGCGATGTCGACATCGACGCCGTCGCCGCGGCCGTCGACGCCCCGTCGATCTACGACATCCCCAAGGTGCTCCACGCCGAGGGTCTGGATGCCTATGTCATCCGGCGGTTGGGACTCGGCTTCCGCGATGTCGGCTGGCGGGACTGGGACGAGCTGCTGCGCCGGGTCCACCGGCCCGCCCACGAGGTGGAGGTCGCGCTCGTCGGCAAGTACATCGATCTGCCGGACGCCTATCTCTCGGTGACCGAGGCGCTGCGGGCCGGCGGCTTCGCCAATGACGCCCGCGTCCGGATCCGTTGGGTCGCCTCCGACACCTGCGAGACTCCGGCCGGTGCGGCCAAGGCGCTCGGCGGCGTCGACGCCGTGCTGGTGCCGGGCGGTTTCGGCGTTCGGGGCATCGAGGGCAAGCTCGGTGCGCTGACCTGGGCGCGCGAGCGCCAGGTGCCGACCCTCGGCATCTGCCTCGGCCTGCAGTGCATGGTCATCGAGTACGCCCGGCACGTCGCCGGGATCGAGGGGGCGTCATCGAGCGAGTTCGACCCGCAGACGCCGGCGCCCGTCATCGCGACCATGGCCGAGCAGCGCGCCTTCGTCGATGGTGCCGGCGACCTCGGCGGCACGATGCGCCTCGGCTCGTATCCGGCGCAGCTCGCCCCCGGATCGGTCGTCGCCCAGACCTATGCGGCCACCCAGGTCGAGGAGCGGCACCGCCACCGCTACGAAGTCAACAACGCCTACCGCGACCAGATCGCCGACGCCGGACTGTTCTTCAGTGGCACCTCGCCCGACGGTCAGCTCGTGGAATTCGTCGAGCTGCCCGCGGATGTGCACCCGTACTACGTTGCGACACAAGCACATCCGGAGTTCAAGTCGCGCCCCAACCGGGCCCACCCGCTCTTCGCCGGCTTGATCGGCGCGGCCTTGGACCGCCAGCGCGGCTCGCGCCTGGTGGAGGTGGACCCGCCGGCGGTCCCGGCGGACGCCTAGTGGACGACCTATTCGCCGACCGGCCGGATCCACAGCCCGTCGTCGCGACGCGCACGACCTATGCCGGTCTGGTCTGGGATGTCCACCGAGACCGTGTCGACCTTGGGGCCGCAGGCATCGTCGAACGCGACTTGATCGCCCATCCCGGGGCGGTGGCGGTCCTCGCTATCGACGACGACGACCGGATTGCGCTCGTCCAGCAGTATCGCCACCCGATCGGCTGGCGCAGCTGGGAGATCCCCGCCGGCCTGCGCGATGTCGCGGATGAGCCCCTGCTCGACTGCGCCCGGCGGGAGCTGGCCGAAGAGGCCGACCTGATTGCGGCGGACTTCTCGGTGCTTATCGACTACTTCACCACGCCCGGCTTCACCAGTGAGGCCATCCGGATCTTCCTCGCGCGCGGGCTGACGCAGGTGCCGCAGGAGGAACGGCATACGCGCACCGCTGAGGAGGCCGGTATGCCGTTGCGCTGGGTCGCGCTGGACGAGGCGCACGCCGCGGTGCTCGCCGGGCGCCTGCACAACCCGCATACGGTGATCGCCGTCCTGAGTGCCCACGCCCTGCGCGCCGACGGGTGGCGCGGGCTGCGCCCGCTGGACACCCCCTGGCTGCGGTAGGTCAGCCCCACCAGAACGAGGCGGCGATCACGGCATACACGGCGATCAGCGCGGCGCCCTCGGCCCAGGTCGACTCGCCGTCGAAGGTGATGAAGGCCGTCAGGATCACCGCGACGACGACGGAGATCACCAGCATCGGTGAGAAGACCAGGGTCAGGGCCGCGAAGCCGAAAACGTGGCTGAGGATCACCAGCAGCGGCGCCAGCACGAGGGCAATCTGCATGGGCGAGTTGATGACGACCGAGAACGCGTACTCGGAGCGGTTTGCCGATGCGAGTTGGATGCCGACGACATTCTCGATCGCGTTGCCCGCGATGGCGACGACGACCAGACCGGCGAAGGCCTCGGAGATGCGCAAGGAGGCCATCGCCGGCTCCAGGGCCGTGACGAACCAGTCGCTGACGAAGGCGGCGAGCACCGCGGCCGCGGCGAGGAGCGCGACGGCGAGCCAGAGCGGCCACCGCGGCGGCTCCTGGTGCATGTCGACCCCCTCGGCCTCGGTCTCGCCGCCGCGCTTCAGCGACGCCGGCAAGGTCACGGCGAAGACGAGCAGCAGGATCACGGAGACGAAGATCGAGAAGGTGCTCTCGTGGGCGCTCACGGGCGTGTGCACATAGTGGGCGATGCTCGGGATGACCATGGCGGCCACCGAGAGCACCATGAGCACGATGATCGACTGGGCGCGCTTGGAGTCCAGGTTCTGCGGGCCGTGCTTGAGCCCACCGACGACGAAGCACATGCCCAGCACCAACAGCAGATTGGCCAGGATCGAGCCGATGAGCGCGGCCTGCACCACGGCGACCAGGCCGGCCTTGAGCGCGAAGAGCGCGATGAACAGCTCGGGCAGATTGCCCAGCGCGGACTGCAGGACGCCTGTCGCGCCAGGCCCGAAGCGATCCCCCAATTGCTCGACCGAGCGTCCGACAAGGGCGGCCAATAGGGTCACGGCCACCGCGGAGCAGAAGAAGGCGAGCACCTCGCCCCCGCCGGCATACCGGGTCACACCGGCCAGCAGGACGGCGGCGGCACCCCCGGCGAGCACGACGTAGTCGGAGCGGACGAAGACGGGACCGGTCGCGGTTGCAGGGTGACTCACGAGCGCAGTTTCCCACCGGCGGGACGCACATGGCGTCAGCCCGGCCCGCACAGGCTGGGATAATGGTCGGGCGCCATCGACCCGCGCGACCTCCGAGAACGAAGGAAGATCAGTGCTTCGCACCCACGAAGCCGGCACCCTGCGTGCCGAGCACACCGGCCAGACCGTCACCCTCACCGGCTGGGTGGCCAAGCGGCGCGATCACGGTGGCGTGGCCTTCATCGATCTGCGGGATGCCAGCGGCATCGTCCAGGTCGTCGCGCGCGACGAGGTGCTGACCGGTGCGGCGCACGACCTGCGCAATGAGTACTGCGTGCGGGTGATCGGTGCGGTCGTGGCACGCTCCGAGCACAATGTCAACGCCGACCTGCCCACCGGCGAGATCGAGGTCGTCGCCGAAGGCATCGAGGTGCTGGCGCCGAGCGCGCCCCTGCCCTTCCCGATCGACGAGCGCACGAGCGTCGGCGAGGAATCGCGCCTCAAGCACCGCTACCTCGACCTGCGCCGGCCGGGCGCGCACAACGCCGGCCACGCCATCCGGTTACGCTCCAAGGTCAACGCCGCCGCACGAAAGGTGTTGGGAGAGCGCGACTTCGTCGAGATCGAGACCCCGACGCTGACGCGGTCCACCCCCGAGGGGGCGCGGGACTTTTTGGTGCCGGCGCGCCTGGCGCCGGGCTCCTGGTATGCCCTGCCGCAGAGCCCGCAGCTGTTCAAGCAGCTGCTCATGGTCGCCGGCATGGAGCGCTACTACCAGATCGCTCGCTGCTACCGCGACGAGGACTTCCGCGCCGACCGTCAGCCGGAGTTCACTCAGCTCGACATCGAGATGAGCTTCGTCACCGAGGACGACATCATGGAGCTCGGCGAGGCCGTCGTCGCCGAGATCTGGAAGATCATCGGGGTCGAGTTGGCGACGCCCTTCCCACGGATGACCTATGCCGACGCGATGGCCCGCTTCGGCACCGACAAGCCCGACCTGCGCTTCGGCGTCGAACTCATCGACTGCACGACCTACTTCGCCGACACGACCTTCCGCGTCTTTCAGGCCCCGTATGTCGGTGCGGTCGTCATGCCCGGCGGGGCGAGCCAGCCCCGAAAAACCCTCGACGGCTGGCAGGAGTTCGCCAAGCAGCGCGGGCACAAGGGGTTGGCGTATGTCCTGGTCGGTGCGGACGGCACCCTCGGTGGGCCGGTCGCCAAGAACCTCTCCGAGACCGAGATCGCCGGGCTGGCCGCGCACGTCGGCGCGCAGCCGGGCGACTGCGTCTTCTTCGCGGCCGGGCCGGCCAAGGGCGCCCGGGCACTGCTCGGTGCCACGCGTCTGGAGATCGGCCGCCGGTGCGGGCTGATCGACGAGTCCGACTGGCGCTTCCTGTGGGTCAAGGACGCGCCCCTTTTCGAGCCGGCCTCGGACGCGGTCGCCGCGGGCGATGTCGCCGTCGGCGGGGGTGCGTGGACGGCGGTGCACCACGCCTTCACCAGCCCGACCAAGGAGTTCGTCGACGACTTCGAGACCCGGCCCGGCGAAGCGCTGGCCTATGCCTACGACATGGTGCTCAATGGCAATGAGATCGGCGGTGGGTCGATCCGTATCAACGTCCGCGAGGTCCAGGAGCGCGTCTTTAGGGTCATGGGCCTGACCGCCGACGAGGCGCAGGAGAAGTTCGGCTTCCTGCTCGACGCCTTCAAGTTCGGCGCGCCACCGCACGGCGGCATCGCCTTCGGCTGGGACCGGATCGTCATGCTGCTGGGCGGCTACGACAGCATTCGCGATGTCATCGCCTTCCCCAAGTCTGGCGGCGGCTACGACCCGCTGACCGAAGCGCCGGCCCCTATCACCCCCGAGCAGCGGGCCGAGGCCGGTATTGATGCCTCGCCCGAACCCGAGGTCGAGGCCGGCGATGACGCAACGCCGGCAGCGAGCTGAGCAGGCCATCCCCGAGGTGACGGCGTCCGGCCCGTGCCCCTGCGGCACGGACCGGACGTATGCCGCGTGCTGCGCGGCCTATGTGATCGACGGCACCCCGCCCCCTACGGCGGAGGCGACGATGCGATCGCGCTACACGGCATACGTCGTGGGCGCGGCGGATCACCTGCTGCGGACGTGGCACCCGAAGACCCGACCGTGCGACGTGGACCTGGCGGCGGAGGGGCCCGAGTGGAAACGGCTCGACGTCATCGATGTGGTCGCCGGCGAGGCGGGCGATGCCACGGGTGAGGTCGCGTTCGCCGCGCACTGGCGCGCCGGTGACGACAGTGGCGTACTGCGCGAACGCAGCACCTTCACCCGTCGCGGCGGCCGATGGATGTATGTCAGTGGGGTCACCTCGTGACCACCGCGCGTGGACGCACGAGCGCCGGGCTGTTGCCGGTGCGGGTCGGTGAGGCAGGGGCGATCGAGGTGCTGATCGCGCACATGGGCGGGCCCCTGTGGGCGCGCAAGGACGACCGGGCGTGGAGCATCGTCAAGGGTGAGTACGACCTAGGGACCGAGGAGCCGCAGGCCGCGGCCGCGCGGGAGTGGCGCGAGGAGACGGGCAGTGCGCCGCCGGCAGGGGAGTGGTTTGACATCGGGACGGTGCGGCAGTCCGGGGGGAAGGTCGTGCAGGCCTACGTCGTCCTCGTCGCAGGCGACATTGACGTCGACCTCTCGGCCGGTGCCAGGGTCATGATGGAGTGGCCGCCGCGGTCCGGCCGCCAGGTGACGTTCCCTGAGATCGACCGGGTCGAGTGGTGCGGGCTCGACGTCGCGCGCCGGCGCTTGGTCGCAGCTCAGAGCGGCTTCCTCGACCGGCTCGGCGAGCTGGCGTGAGGCTGCCCCGCCGCGATATCGACCCGTATGCCGTTCTCGCCCAACTCGATCCGACGCTCGCCGGTGCCCTGCTGGTCGAAGTCGGCGAGGGTTGGGACAATGTCGCGTGGTCGCTCGAGACCGGAGACGAGCCGCTGATCCTGCGGATCGGCAAGCTCACCGACCAGGCGGAGCAAGGAGCCGTCACGACCACCGACGCGGCTTTGCTCGAGTTCGTCGGTGCGCACTCGAGCCTGACGACCAATCACGTGCTAGCTTTCGACCCCGGCGCGGGAGCGTTGCTCCTGACCCAGGTCCCCGGAGTGCCGGCCAACCTCGTTGCGGTCACCGATTCGGTGAGCCTCGACGGGACGCTGGGTGTGTTCCTGCGACGCCTGCACGCTGCGGAACCGCCGGCTGGCCTGGTCGAGTCGGGATCGCAGGCGCTGCGCTTGCGCGAGAGGACAACGGCGGCTTTCGTAACGGTCGCGGATCGCGTCGAGCCAGCCGGCCGGTCCGGTCGTGGCCGCGGCGCTCGCGGCCTATGGTCCGGTCGATCAGGACTTCGGGGAACGGATGCGGTGGTATGCCCTGCACGCCGGGGTTGCGGGCGTGGCCGCTCGGGCGGTGAGCGACGATCCCGGACTAGCGGCCGTGCTGGAGCGCCTGCGCGAGCTGTCAACGGAGGAGCCGGCGCCTGCGGGCAGCGGGCGGGGCGTCGTCGATGGTGGTGATGACGCTGGTCACGCTCGGGCGTGACGGGGTCGAGGAGAAGCCGAACCGGCAGGGCGGCTCGACGGGGGCCAGGGCGCCGAGCTGCTGGCCGTCCAGGGTCGCGCCCACGCGCGTGATGGCCCGGTTGTCGCTCGCGCCGTAGTACTCGACCCGGCCCGCGCGCGCAGTCCCGACCGTGCGCACGCCGGGGACGATCAGCGAGGCGATGGGCCCGATCAGGCGAGCCCATCGCGGGCTGCCGGCGAGCGGCCGCGGAAGGGCACGCAGCATACGGCCGAGGACTGTTCGCCCGCCGAGGTCGAATGTCGCTCGCAGACAGGGGCTTTGGATGATCCATTGGTCATCGGTCGCATCGACCGTCACGGGGACGAGGCGGACCTCGTCGAAGGTGTAGGTGCTCGCGACGAAGTCGGCCACCTCATCGATCGGTGCCAGCAGCAGCCGGCGGCCGTCCCCGGTCTCGATCATCACGTCAGCGAAAGCGCCGAAGGGGCTCTGCGTCCAGCGCCCGATCACGATCCGCGTCCCGCTGGTGGTGCCGAAGCCGGCGATCTGGCCGCGGAAGCGTTGACGGGATTCAGAGACCACCCCCGCATCGTAGATACGGCGAACGCGCCCCACGAGGTTCGCCCACGCAGAGCGTGGGACTCAGCTCCAAAACGTCGCGGCGCCCCCGACCCTCTCGACGTGTGGCGATAGGTCCTAGGGTCGTAGGTATGAACGGGTTGCCGGTTCTCGACGCGCTGGACCAGCGGATCCTCGGCGCGCTGATGGAGAAGCAGGTCACGGTGCCGGCGAGCTATCCGCTATCGCTCAATGCCCTACAGACCGCGTGCAATCAGACGACCAGCCGCGATCCAGTGAGCGCCTATACCGCGCAGGAGATCGAGACGCGCTGCCGAGAGCTCAAGGATCGCGACCTGGTGCGAATCGTCTGGTCCGGTGCCGGGTCACGGGTGCTGAAGTACCACCAGCGGCTCGCTGAGTCGCTCGATCTGGCGAACGACGAGCGGGCGCTCATCACGCTGTTGCTGCTGCGGGGTGAGCAGGCGCCCGGCGAACTCAAGACCCGTGCCGAACGCCTCCACGCGTTCGGTGACCGCGCCGATGTCGAGGAGGTCTTGGAACGGCTGGCCGACCGCCCCGAGCCGCTGGTGTGGGAGTTGCCGCGCAAGGCCGGTCAGCACGACCCGCGTTGGATGCACCTGCTCGGGCCCACTCCCGCGGTCGCCGAGTCCGCGGAGCCAGCCGTCGACCGCGACATCGTCCTCGCCGACGGGGCGGACGCGCGTGACGCGCGGGTGCGAACGGCCTACAACAATTTGGCGGTCGCTTATGCCCACGAACTCTCGGATGAGTTGGCGCACAAGCCATTCGACCGTTGGCTGCTCGCCCGCATCGCCCAGGAGAGCAAGGGGCCGGTCGCCGACATCGGCTGCGGGCCCGGTCAGACGACGGCCGCGCTCGCCGATGCGGGCGCCGAGGTCGTCGGATTCGACTTCGCCCCGGCGATGATTGCGCAAGCGCGCGAGCGCCATCCGACGCTCACCTTCGAGGTCGGCGACTACGGCCGGTTGCTGCGGCCGGCGCAGGCGAGCGCGTGGGGCGCGATCACCGCGTGGTTTGCGTTCGGGCACCTGAGTGGCTCCGAACTCGCCGGCGTGCTCGCGGCCCTGCGTCGGATCACGGCGCCGGACGGACTGATCGCGTTCAGTGTGCATGTGGGCAACGCCATCCATCACGTCGACGAACTCTTCGGTGTCGCAACGGATCTCGATTTCGTGCTGCACGACCGGCAGGACGTCCTCGCAGCCGTCGTCGCTGCGGGGGCCCAAGTCGATGAGTGGTATGTCCGCGGCCCAGGAGCCACGGAAGCAGCGACCGAGCGGCTCTACGTCGTGGCGCGCGCCTGAGCATGCGAGTCCTTCGGATCGGGACGTATGCCGAGGCGATGGCCGCGAGCGGCGCTCACCCGTTCGTCCGCTACGAGTTCGCGCCGGACGCACCGCTGGAGGGGCTTGCCCATCCCGGCGGGGGTGCGGTCGCCCTGGTCCGGCACAGCGCGAAGCGCGGGGCGGTGATCTCCCTGATCGGCAGGCGGCTCGATGCGCAGGCGCAGTTGTTGGCACAGCCCGAGCTGGCCGACCTGCTCTTTGCCGAGGCGAGGGCCGGCCTGATCAGTGTGCCGGCGCCGCTGCTCGACGATCTGCGGGAGCGCTTCCGCCTGGGGCCGGGTGGCGACTGGGAATGGATGGTCACCACTGTCAACCCACCGCTGTCGAGCGCCGAGGGCAGGGTGCTGGAGCTTGGACCGGAGTGGGCCGAGCGATTGATTGCCTTTCTCGCACAGCACAATCCGCGCACCGACGCAGAGCCTTTCGCGCGAGCTGGCCAGCGCTGGGTGGGGGTCGTCGACGATGGTGTGGCGGGCGCGGTTGGAGAGCTGGCCGCGTGCGGGTCCGCCGAACCCAATCAGGGCGGCATTCTCGCGCTCGCCGGCATCACTGTGCGCCCTGACCGGCGCGGCGAGGGGCTGGGCGCGGCCGTGACCGCTGCCTTGACCCGGCCAGGTGTGCGGGCCGACGGCGCCGTGACGCTCGGGATGTACGCCGACAATGACAGCGCCCGGCGGATCTATCACGCGCTGGGGTACCGGACCGAGGTCGCCTTCGCCAGCCGCGTCGTCACCGCGCGCGAAAGGCGCGGGTGAGGGGGCGGCATACGGGGCAAGGCGCCGGACGGTGACGGCGGGCGGTTCGGGGGGCGGGCGAGCGCGTCGTTGGGGGTGGCGGGTCCGGATCAGATGGCCAGTCGGTAGCCGCGCTTGACGACCGTGTGGATCAGGTCGGGGCCGACAGCGTCGCGGACGCGGGCAACGGCGACTTCGGCCGTATGCGGATCAGCGCTGTCGCCGGGGAGCGCTGCCAGCAGTTCCTGACGCGAGACGACCCGGCCACCGGCGTCCGCCAGCACGCGAAGCACCGCGAGGCCGCCGGGGGTCAGCGGGATCGGCGTGCCGTCCAGCAGCGCCGCCGAGCGCAGCACCCGCAGAGTGCCGGCCCGGGTGTCCACATCGCCCTCGCGACCCTGGACGTGACCGACGAGTGCGCGGATCATCGAGCCGAGCCGGCCGCGGTCCGGCGCCACAGGCACGATGCCCGCGGCAACCAGGGGAGCGGCGGTCACCGGGCCGACGGCCAGCGCGATGGTGTCGCCGCTCGTGCACCGCTCGACGATTGTCGGCAGCGTCCCGGCAGCTTCGGCGGCGGCCAACCACGCGGTCGCGCCGGGTGCGGAGGTGAAGAGCACGACATCGATCTCGCCCGCGGCCACGGCCACAGTCGACTGCGCGAGCGCGCCCGGGTCCTTCGGCGGTCCCCACCGATAGACCACCAGTGGCACGACCCGCGCACCCGCGCCAGCCAGTGCCTCATCGATGCCGTCCGACCCGGCCCCGTGGTGCTGCACCGCGACGCACTGCTCCGACACACCCTCTGCCAGAAGGTATTCCAGCAACTCGGCCGAGGTCTCCGACTCCGCCACCCAGTCCGGCCGCAGGCCCGCCTGCTGCACGGCGCCATTCGCCTTCGGCCCCCGGGCCACGATTCGGGCGGCCGCCAGCACTGGGTGCAGTCGCTCACCGAGACCGGCCGCGTCCGCCGCCTCGAGCCATCCGCGGAAGCCGATCCCGGTCGTCGCGACGATGACATCCGGTGGATCGTCCAGGAGCCGCTCGGTGGCCGCGACCAAGGCCGCATCGTCCAGGTGGGGCACGATCGACAGTGCCGGTGCATGGCGCACGCTCGCGCCACGGCGGGTCAGGGCAGCCGCGATATCGCCCGAACGGCGGTCTGCGGTGACCAGGACGACATAACCGCCGAGGACGTGCTCCAGAGTCGTTGCACTCATCAGGACGCGTGGGCCACCTTCGGCTCGAGCGCCGCGGCATGAGCCACCCCGCCGAGGACGACGACCGCGGGTGCGCGCACCTCCGCCGTCGCCGCTGTGAGAACCAGCGTCCACAAGCAGGTCCGCGTGACCCGTTCGTCCGGCATGCTCGCGCGTTCGATGATCGCGGCCGGACACTGCGGGTCTACCCCGGCAGCGAGCGCGTCGGCGACATGTCCTTGCAGATTGCCGATCGCCATGAGGAGCACCAAGGTGGTGGTGCCGTCGGCGAGCAGGCCCCAGGCCTTGGGCGCGATCGGCTGGTGCCCGTGGACGACCAGCGCGCCGTCCGCAAGCCCGCGGTGGGTCACCGGAATTCCGCCGGCGGCGGGCGCCGCCAGGGCACTGCTGACCCCAGGCACGACCTCGACCGGTATGCCGTGTTCGTGGCAGGCGGCGACTTCCTCACCGCCGCGGCCGAACAGGAAGCCGTCACCGCCCTTGAGCCGCACCACCTTTCGGCCCCGAGTGGCGTGATCGATCAGGAGCGCGTTGATCTCCTCCTGTGTGGCCGTGTGCGCACCCGGCCGCTTACCCACATCGATCACCTCGATCTCCGGCGGCAGATCGTCGAGCAGCGTCGTCGGCCCCAACCGGTCGGTGATGACGACATCGGCGGACATGAGCGCCCGGAAGCCCCGCATGGTGATCAGGTCCGCGGCACCCGGGCCGCCGCCGACGAGGACGACTCGCCCGCGCGTGCTCATGCGACCTCCCCCTCGGTGCGCGCGGTGATCCCGATGGCCACTTCGGTGCCGCGGACGAGCACCGACCAGGTGCGCAGGGCGATCGGCTCCTTGCCCTGTGGCTCGAGGCAGGCGCCAGTGGCGAGGTCGAAGACCTGCTTGTACATCGGCGACGCGACGGTCGCTGCGGGACCGCGCGTGCCTACCAGACCGCGGGAGATGACCATCGCCCCGCAGTAGGGATCATGTTGTTGCACGGCGAAGACGCTGTCGTCGAGGGTGCGGAAGAGCGCGATCTGGACGCCGTGGACAAGGGCGGCGACGCCGCGCTCATACGGCAATTCGTGTAGATCGCACACGGGGATCCACTCCGTGTCGGCGAGGTCGGAGGGCACGATCGGTTCGGTGGTCGTGGTCATGACCGCACTCCCAGGGTCGTTCCGGCAATGAGGACGGCGCTTGTGCGCTCGTCGGGCCGGGCCGGGCGGGGCTGGCCGCGCTCGGCCACATAGGCGAAGGAGTCGTCGGGCACCTCGGGGGCGTTGATGAAGGACGCGAACCGCGCGAGGGTCTCGGGGTCGTCCAGGGCGGCAGCCCACTCGTCTCGGTAGCTGCCGACGTGGCGACTCATCGCGTCATCAAGGTCGTCGGCGATCCCGAGGGAATCCTCGAGAACGACACGACGTAACGCGTCAATCCCGCCTTCGTAGGCGTCGAGCCAGGGGGCGGTGCGCTGCAACCGGTCCGCCGTGCGGATGTAGAACATCAGGAAGCGGTCGATCGCCGTCACGAGTTCTTCGGTGCTCAGATCCTCGGCGAAGAGTTGGGCGTGCCTGGGGGTGAAACCGCCGTTGCCGGCGACATAAAGATTCCATCCGTTCTCGGTGGCGATGACCCCGACATCCTTGCCGCGGGCCTCGGCGCATTCGCGGGCGCATCCGGAGACGCCGAGCTTGAGCTTATGCGGCGAGCGCAGGCCGCGATAACGCAACTCCAGCAGGATCGCCAAGCCGACCGAGTCCTGCACGCCGTAGCGGCACCAGGTCGAACCGACGCAGGACTTCACCGTGCGCAGCGACTTGCCGTAGGCGTGCCCGGACTCGAAGCCGGCGTCGATCAGTTTGCGCCAGATCTGCGGGAGTTGGTCGATGCGCGCGCCGAAGAGGTCGATGCGCTGTCCGCCGGTGATCTTGGTGTAGAGCCCGAACTCCTGGGCGACCGCGCCGATCGCGATCAACCCCTCGGGGGTCACCTCGCCGCCGGGGATGCGGGGGACAACCGAGTAGGAGCCGTCCTTCTGCAGATTGGCCATGACGTGGTCATTGGTGTCCTGCAGCGACCCTCGGTCGCCGCCGAGGATGTGCTCGTTGAAGAGGCTGGCGAGGATCGAGGCGACAACGGGCCGGCAGATGTCGCAGCCGCGCCCGCCGGTGCCGTGGCGCTCGATGATCTCGGTGAACGTATGCAGTTCGGTCACCCGGACCGCGTCGAAGAGTTCCGCTCGCGAGAGCGCGAAGTGCTCGCACAAGGCGGTGCTGACCTCGATGCCGGCCCTTTCTAGCTCGGTGGTGACGAGCTTCTTGACCAACGGGAGGCACGAACCACAGCTCGTGCCGGCCCGGGTGCAGGCCTTGACGGCGGCCAGATCGGTGCAGTGGTGCTCGGTGACGGCACCGCGCACGGTGCCAGCGGCGACGTTGTTGCAGGAGCAGATGGCGGCATCGTCGGGCAGGTCGAGAGCGACGGGCGCGCCCGCCTGCTCGGGCACGAGATAGCTGACGGGATCGCCGGGCAGGGGGCGGCCCAGCATGGGCCGCAGCCCCGCATACGCACGCGCATCACCGACGAGCAGCCCCCCGCGCAGGGTGCGTGCGTCATCGGAGAGGACGAGCTTCTTGTAGACGCCGGCCACTGGGTCCGACATGACGACATCGAGGCAGTTCTCGCCGGTGCTGAAGGCGTCGCCGAAGCTCGCGACGTCGACACCGAGCAGCTTGAGCTTGGTGGCCGTGTCGGCGCCGGGGAAGGTCGCGGCGCCGCCGAGCAGGTTGTCGGCGACGACCTCGGCCATGGCGTAGCCGGGGGCGATGATGCCCCAGCAGCGGCCGTCGATGCAGGCCACCTCGCCGATCGCCCAAACCGCCGGATCGCTTGTGCGACAACGCTCATCGACGATCACGCCACCGCGCTCGCCGACTTCGAGGCCGGTGCTGCGAGCCAGTTCGTCGCGCGGGCGGACACCGGTGGCGAAGACGACGACATCCGCGCGGACGTGGGAGCCGTCGGCGAAGTGCATGGCCGCGACTCGGCCGCGCTCCCCGGTCACCTTTGCGGTCGCGGTGGAGGTGCGCACATCCACGCCGAGCCCGGCGATCAGCCGGCGCAGGGCCTCGCCGCCGCCGGCGTCGACCTGCAGCGGCATGAGCCGGTCGGCGAACTCGACGACTGTGGTCGCGACCGCCAAGGCATTGAGCGCGCCAGCTGCCTCGAGGCCAAGCAGACCGCCGCCGACGACGACGCCGCGCGGGGATCGCTCGGGCGAGCGCTCGCGCAAGTCCTCGACATACTGACGCAGGTCGGCCACATCGTCGACCGTCCGGTAGACGAAGGCGCCGCGCAGGTCGTTGCCCGGGACCGGGGGCTTGGCGGCATACGAGCCGGTCGCCAGGACGAGCGCGTCATAGGGATAGGTGCGGCCGTCGCTGCCCGTGACGTGGTGCTCGGAGCGGTCGATTGCCGTGGCCGCGACGCCGCGACGCAGGGTGACCAGCGGGTCGTTCCAGAGGGCTTGGTCGCCGAGGGCGAGGTCCTCTGGGGCACGCCCGCTGAAGTAGGTCGTCAGAGCGACCCGGTCATAGGGCGCGCGGGGCTCCTCGGCGAGCACGGTCACCTGCCAGGTGCCCGCCTGGTCGCGGTCGCGGATGGCGTCGGTGAGACGGCGCGCCACCATACCGCCGCCGATGATCAGCAGGCGGCGGGGCGCGGTCGATTCGGAGTGCATGGTGTCCTCCATGTCCAGAACGTTAGGAAGGTGGTGTTTCACGGTCGGTGTGGCCGTGTTTCCTTGGCGTTAAATGGCTTTCACGGGGGTGACGGCCTGGGTGCGAGAGGCCAGCAGGGCGCATAGGTCGTCGCGGCAACTGCCACAACCGGTCCCGGCCCGGGTCCGATCGGCCAGGGCGTCCAGATCGCGTGCCCCTCCGTCGATGGCCTTCTCCAGATGGTCGTGGGTGACCGAGTTGCACTTGCAGACCACGCCCGCCGTGGTTGTCGCCGAGGCGCCGCCCGCGAAGGCACTCCTGTCGAGCAGCAGCGCCAATGGGTCGCTCGGTAGTGGCGTGCGCAGTGAATAGGTCGTCAGCAACAGGCTGGCCAGCCGGCCGGCGCCGACGCAGGTCGCGCCGACGAGAGCGCCGTCGTGAAGCACCAGTTCGATGTGACGGCCGATGCCGGGGTCGGAGACCGACAGCCTGCGGTGACCCGGAAGATCGGGGCGGGCCACGCCGCATACGCCCATCGTCACGACGTCGAGGCCGGGGGCCTTGAGACGGACGATGTCGTCGGCCGCCGGTGCATCGGGCGCGGGGGCGGAGCCGGTCAGGCGAGCGACGAGCCGCCGCGCCTGACTCCACCCCTGCGCGACCAGGCCGGAGCCGCCCTCGCGCGGCTGGGCGCAGTCGCCAATGGCGAAAACCCTGCCATCCGAGGGGGATTGGAGCATCTCGGAGACCACGACACCGCGGTCGGTGGCCAGGCCGGCGCGTTTGGCCAGGGCGATGTCGGGCATCGCGCCAGCGGCGATGACCAGCACATCGCACGGCACGTGGGTGCCGTCGGCCAGCGTGACGGCACTTATCGCATCGTCGGCATCGAGCAGGACGCCGCGCGCGGCGATGCCCGGTCGCACCTCGATCGCCAACTCGCGCAAGGTGGCCGTCAGGGCGCTGCCGGCGGTGGCGTCGAGTTGCCGCTCCATCATGGTCGCCTTGGGGTGGACGATCGTGACCCGGACGCCACGGCGGGCGAGTCCGCACGCGACCTCCAGGCCCAGCACTCCGGCACCGAGCACGACGGCCCGGCGGGCGTTGACGCAGGCCGCGGTCAGGCCGCGGGCGTCATCGATGGTCCGCAGGGTGCGCACGCCG
>NZ_DAOQZV010000051.1:0-16358 GCF_035343835.1 Nostocoides sp.
CGTACCTGCTCTCGCGCTCGGTCATCCTCCCCGCCGACGAGTGACCCCTCCCCCCTCACCCGTCGAGAGGCCGGTTCAGACCCGTCGAGAGGCCGCCGCGATTCTGAAGCGGCCACTCGATGACCCTGAACCGGCCCTTCGACGGGTCTGAAACCCGCCCCCACTCGATAGCCCAAATTTTTAATCCCGGTAGAAGAATCGCCGGGTCCTAGGAACCTGCTTCCAGGAGCGCGCTGACGGGGAGGTGATAGAGCCATCCCGGCGTCGGATGTGTCACCCATAGCTGATCTCCGACGACGACGGCATCGACATTGCCGTCGGCCGCCCTGCCCTGCGCATCCAAAGCAAGCCGTCCCGTCACTTTCGCGCTCGCCGGATCGATGACGTATGCCGTGGGACCGCGTTCGCCGATCGCCACCACTCGCTGGCCGACCGCGATCACAGCATCCGCACTGTCGATGCCGGAGATTGTGTCGTTGACGCGATCGGTGCGCGGATCGATCACCGCGACCGCGTCGTCATGGGTGCAGGCAACCAAGACGCGTGCGGCGGTGACGACGACGCCCTGGGGGCCACGGCATACGGGAATCGTCACCCGCCGGCCCAACCCGCCGTCCGCCGTGAGCTGGATGCGCGTGACGGTGTCGTCAACGAAGTTGGTGACCCAGAGCGCTGAGTCACCGGCGGCGATCAACCGGGGCCCGCTGCCCACAGCAGCCTGCCCGCGGACGCGTCCGCTCCGCGCGTCCAGCCGGACGACGCGCGCACCCATCTGGTCAACGACATAGACCGACTCCCCCGCGACGACCAGTCCTTCGGGCTGCGCCCCCTGGCCCAGATGGGCGCGGCGGATCACCCGGTTCCCCGCCGTGTCGACGAGCGCAAGATCGCCGTCGCCGAAAACCGAGACCCAGACTCCGGCAGGCGCCACCGCCATCCGCAGCGGCACCGCACCGACGTCGAGACGACGGCCGCCGGCCAGGCGTACATACGGGCCCTGCGCGACGGCGACCCAGGCGTGGCCCTCGACCGCGACCAGCCCCACCGGAACCCCCGGCAATGGTTCGCCCACAACGCCGTCCGGCCGTGGCGCCGGCGTTGCCGACCGGGAGGGGATGGCCGCGGCCGTCCTCGACCGGGCGGTCCCCAGGCTCGCCGCGGTGTCGTGGCCGCTGTTACCGGGGCTCGAGCAGGCACCCGCGGTGAGCAGAGCAAGAGCAACGCCGGCTGCCCGCGCACGGGCAGCCGGCCGCCCCCGCTCAGGACAACGCAGCACAGACGTCCGACATCTGATAGTCCGCGTTGTGGGTGGCGGTTACCTCGACGCCGCCGTCCGGGGTCCAGGTCTCGACATAGCGCCCGGTTTGCCCGGTCACTCGCCCGACTCCGGGCATGGTGAAGTGGACGTCATTGCCGTTGACGATTATCCGCACCGTGCCGTCGCTGTCGTGCCACTCGGTATAGGTCCCCCCAAGATGGGCGAGGAGGATCTTGCCATTGGCGGGGTTGCTCAGCGAATAGGTGTAGGCGCTGACCCAGCGTTGCACCCGGGTGACCGTTCCGTCCGCAGCGGTGTAGGTGCGAGTCCACAGCCGACCATCGCGCACCCGCACGATGGGGAAGTCGCAGAAGGGCGCCCCAGCAGGGACGACGCGGGTGTCATTGACGTAGTCGATAGAGGTCGTGGTGGGGGGTGCGGCGGTCGCCATCCCGGCGCCGCCGAGGGTGGCGGCCACCGCGGCGACCAGGGCGATTCTTAGGCGCATGGCGTCTCCTTCGGGGGCAAGCTATGCACTCTGCATATCTATGCATAGTGCATGATGGTGGGTATGGCGTCAAGAGCAACCGCCAAGGAACGCGCGTCGAGTGTGCGCCACGGCGCCAACGTGTTGCGCGCGATAGCGGCGAACTTGGTCGACCCCGGCAGCGACAGCGCCCATCCCGGTAGCGGCCTGCTGGCGAGCCGGACGGCTCGGGAAGCCCTCACCCTCCTGGCCTGGGCTCAACCGGTGACGATGGGCACTCTGTCCGGGTCACTCCGTCTCTCTCAGTCGGCCTGCGTGCGCCTGGTTGACCGTCTCGAAGCCGGCGGCCTGGTGCGTCGGCAGGGGCGGGCCGGGACCCGGCAGACCGAGCTCGTCCTTACGCGGGCGGGCAGGCGCTCGGCTGATCGCGTCGTGGGAGAAACCGGTGATGTGATAGCGGGGGCGCTCGAGGCGGCATTCCCGGATCCGGTCGATTTGTCGCACTTCGTCGCGGCCCTCGATCGCCTGGCTACGGTCGCAGCTACCGAGGCGCCCGATGTCTACCGGATCTGTCGGGTTTGCGACGTCAGCGCCTGCCTCGCCGGCGGTTTGGCCTGCCCGTCCGCCGACGCCTGCCGCGCCGCGGCCGATGCCGGAACGTGACCTGCCCGGGCGCGCCCACGCAGGGCGTGGGACCCAGACGCGGCTGAACCGGCCTTTCGACGGGGCCTGAACCGGCCTTTCGACGCGGCTGAACCGGCCTCTCGATGACCCTGAACCGGCCTCTCGACGAGGAGTCGGGGGGGGCCAGTCAGCCGGCGATGGCCTTGGCGATCTTGCGCGCATCGATGGCGATCTCGCGCAACATCCCGCTGATCGGGTTGGTGTAGCCGAGGAAATACATCCCGGGCGCGGCCGGCTTGCCGCCGAGCACGCGCGGCCGGCCTCGAGCGTCGAGCGCGACCAGATCCCCGACCAGAGACGCCAGCCCGGTGGTGAACCCGGTCGCGACCAGCACGACATCCGGCGTCAGTCGGCGGCCGTCGACCAGGACCACGTCCGCACCGTCGAAGCGCTCGAGCGTCGGCACGGGCAGCACGCGCCGAGCGCGGATCGCATCGATGATCCCGACGTCCTGCACGGGGATCGCGCCGTCGAGCACGCGCGAGTACAGCCCGGCCGTCGCGCGCGGGAGCCCGTATGCCGTGAGGTCGGGAATCTCGGACCGCGCCATCAGCGCGCCCACCCGGTCCACCAGCCGCGGCGGCAGGTGCCGGACCGCGATGCCGGTCCACTGCGCCGGGATGCCCGCCTTCTCGCGGCGCACGATATTGGGCACCGTCCGATAGGCGAGCCAGACCGGCGCCGCACCATTGGCGCCGAGGTCCTGGGCGATCTCGCAGCCAGTGTTTCCGGTGCCGACGACAAGGACGGAGCGATCGGCATACGGCCCGGGGTTGCGGTAGTCACCGGCATGCACGATCGACCCCGTAAACCCGTCCTGCCCGGGCCACGACGGCAGCGTGCGAGTGTGGTTGTAGCCCGCTGCCACAACGACATTCGCGGCCTGCCACTCTGCGCCCGAGGCGTCCCGGACCATCCAGCCGCCGCCTACGACGGGCGCGATCCCCGTCACCTCGACCCCCGTGCGCACATCGATGTCGAAGTGCGCCCGGTAGCTCTCGAGATAGCGAACGAGGTCAGCACGGGCGACCCAACGACCATACGACCGCGGGATCGGCAGTCCCGGCAAGCCCGACAATCGCCGGGTCGTATGCAGCCGCAACCGGTCGTAGTGCCCGCGCCAGGAGGAGCCCACGTCCGCCGATCGCTCCAACACCACCGCCCGCCGCCCGCGCATCGCGAGCGCCCCGGCGACGGCCAGCCCGGCCGGCCCGGCGCCGATGACGATGACGTCCTGATCCACCCGTTCTCCGTTCACTACTGACGGGTAACTCTACTGCCGACTGAGTCAGTTCAGGCCGGCTGCGCCCGGATCCGGAGCGAGATGCAGCGCGCGGAAACGGGTCACGAGCGCCGCCTCGCGGCCCAAGACTCGCCGCAGCAGGGTCAGGCGCTCCGCCGTCGTGCCCGCCTCCAGGGCGGCCTGGCGGTCTGCCAGCGGCAGCGGAAAGGCGCCGAGAACGGCATACGCAAGGGTGTCGGGTGACCAACCGGCAGGCAACTCGCCGAGCCCGGTGGCCTTCGCGTAGGCCGCGTAGGCCACCCGCAGCTCACGCGCGATCCGCTCGAGGCCCTCCGCGTCGGTCCCCGGCACGTCGTCGAGCCAGGCCACCTTGGCGCGCGGATACGGCGCGTCGGCCAGGTGGCGCAGCACCCGGAAGCGGCGCACCCCCACCGGCTGCAGCCGGACGACCCGGCCGTCGAGCGCCAGCGGGCCGACGCGGACAGCGGTGCCCACGGCATACGTCTCGGTGGCGTGGCCGGCGCCTACCTCGTGCCCGCGGCGGATGGCGAGCACCCCGAAGAGCCGGTCGGCCTCGGGCAGGTCGCCGAGGTCGCTGAGCAGCCGCAGATAGCGCGGCTCGAAGATCTGCAGGCCGATCGCGAAGCCCGGGACGGCGATCGTCCCCAGCGGAAAGATCGGCAACGCGGGCATGGCCGGGCCCGAGAGCGCGTCAGGCGGTGGAGGGCAGGTGGCGCTTGGTGCGCGCGGCCCCCTCGCGCTTGGCCACCCTCGCCAACTCGCCGCGCACAACCGACCACCGGGTGCGGCCGGGCTCCTCATTGGGCAGGGCCAGCCGGCAGACCTTGCGATAGACCTGATAGGCCTGCTTGACGATCGGCCCGGTCACATAGTGCAGGTCGTGCCGCTCCATCAGCTCACGGATACGGGGGGCGATCTCGCCATAGCGGTTGGACGGCATGTCCGGGAAGAGGTGGTGCTCGATCTGGTGGCTGAGATTGCCGGTCATCACGTGCGTGAACGCCGAGCCGGAAATATTGCCCGAGCCGAGCATCTGCCGCAGATACCACTCACCGCGGGTCTCGCCCTCGATCGAGTCGGTCTCGAAGGTGTCGATGCCGTCGGGGAAGTGCCCGCAGATGATGACCGTGTTGGACCAGAGATTGCGGATCGTGTTGGCGGTGAAGTTGGCGAGCAGGGTCGGCACGAAGCTCGGGCCCGAGAGCGCCGGATGGAGGAGATAGTCCTTGGTGCACTGCTTGCGGATCTTGCTGAGCATCTCGCGGACATTGGCCTTGAACGTGGCCTTGTCGGCATCGGAGAGCTCATCCCAGTTCTGCAGATTGCCGCGCAGCTCCAGGTCATAGGCGGCGATGCCGTACTCGAAAAACATCGCATTGATCAGGTGCCAGATGGGCTGACCGAGGTGGAAGAGCTCCCACTTCTGGTCCTCATCGACGCGCAGCAGGCCGTAGCCGAGGTCGTTGTCGCGCCCGAGCACATTGGTGTAGGTGTGGTGCAGGACATTGTGGCTGGCCTGCCATTGCTTGGCCGGCGAGGCCATGTCCCAGTCCCACGTCGTGGAGTGGATCTTGGGGTCGCGCATCCAGTCCCACTGCCCGTGCAGGACGTTGTGCCCGATCTCCATATTCTCCAGGATCTTGGCCAGCGACAACCCGGCCGTGCCGGCGACCCACGCAAACTTGTTGCGGGAGAAGAGCAAAACGACGCGGCTGCCGATCTCCAGCCCGCGCTGGACCTTGATGACCCGCCGGATGTATGCCGCATCCCGGGCCCCCCGCGAATCCATCACCTCCGCGCGGAGCGCGTCGAGTTCGCGGCCGATGCCCTCGATCTCCTCGTTGGTCAAGCCGGCCATCGGGTTAGGTCGGCCGGAGTGCTTCGGCGGATGGGTGCGTTCCTCGCCACCGGCAACCGAGAGCCGCGAGTTGAGTTCGTGGTGGGTCGCCGCCACGTGCGTGGCCTCACTGACGTGCGGTGCGCGTGGGTCGATGTCGATCCGGTCGACAGGCGCGTCGGCGACATCGTGACGTTCGGGAGCGAGTGTCATATGGACGTCCTCGGGTTCGGTGGAGCTAGATCTCGAGGTCGCAGCTACCCGCGACCGCATTGATACACGTCTGGATGGGCAGTTCGTCCCCGGGTTCGGCGACGGTGATCACTCCGGTACGCAAGTCTCGCACCGCCCCCTGGCGCATGGTCACCACGCAGCCGAAACAAATTCCCATGCGGCAGCCGCTCCTCATCAAGGCGCCGGCGTCCTCGGCGGCGTCCAGGATGGGCGTGGACCCGTCGGCGTCGATCGTGAGCCGAGAGTTCAGCAGGGTGATCTCGCCACCCTCGCCGCCCTCGATGATCGTCGGCCGGAAGCGCTCGACGTGCAGTTTGTCCGTGACATCGTTCGCGGCCCAGTGCAACTCCGCGGCGTCGAGCAGGCCGGTCGGCCCGCAGACCCACGCCTCGCGCTCGCGCCAGTCGGGGACGGTCGCGTCGAGGTCGGCGAGGTCCAGCATCCCGTCGGTGTCCGTATGCCGCACCCGCAGATCCAGCTGCCCGGCCGCCCCGCGGCTGCGCAACTCCGGTCCGAAGACGACATCCTCGGGTCGTGGAGCGGAGTGCAGCAGCACGATGTCGAGGTCGGTGCCGTCGGGCAGATTGCGCAGCATCCCCATGACCGGGGTGATTCCCGAGCCGCCGGTGATGAAGAGGATCTTCTCCGGCGGGATGGGGGGGAGCACAAAGTCGCCGACGGCCTGGTCGAGCATGACGAGCGTGCCTGGTAGGGCGTCGCGGACGAGGTGATTGCTCACCAGCCCGCCGGGGATCGCCTTGGGGGTGATGGTGATCGTGCCGTCCGGCTCGCCTCGCAGCGAGGTCAGGGAGTAGGCCCGCCAGTGCCGCACGCCGTCGATGTCGATCCCGATGCGGATGTACTGCCCCGGCGTATGCCCGCGCCAGGAGCGCCCGGGCTGGATGCGGATGGTTGCCGCGTCGGCGGTCTCGGGCTGGATCGACACCAGCCGGCCGCGCAATTCGGCGCCGGCGCGCAGCGGGGCGAACATGTCGAGGTAGTCCTGCGGCACGACCGGTGTGGCGATCGCGCCGGCCAGCTTCCACATGCCGTCGGCGAGCCCGGACGGAAGGCGCCGCGCGGCGCGCGGCGGAGCGGACGTCATACGGCCAGCATAACCTACGGTTCCGTAGGTTACGCGCCGGTAGCTTTGCGCTGCGGGGTCTACCTAAACCCTGCTAGCAGGGTTTAGGTGACGTCCAGCAGGGTCTACCGTGCTCGACGTCACTTAACCTGCGCTGAGTGCGACCACCGCCCGTCCCATCCGAATCACCTGTGCCGGCGTCACACCACACCCACCCGGCACACCACTAACTTTGGCCGTATGACTGCCTCGCCCCGCACCCGTCGACGCGCCCCGATCGCGCTGGCCACCGCCGCCCTCGCCGCAACCACCGCTGGTGCGACCGCGGCCTCGGCCGCACCAGCCGCGAGCGTTAAGGCCGCTTCGCCGAGCGCAGCGCCTTCGGTAGCCCGGACGAAGGCAGCCCCGATACGGACGCCAATCGACCTGGCCCAGGGAGCCACACGCGGCCATCTGGTGCGCCCAGCGACTGACCTCGGCGCCGGCTCCTCGGCCGCGTCGGACGCAGTCCGCCTCCCCTTCCACACCGGATCCAAGGAGATCGGCGCCCACTACGTCTACTACGCCCCGATGTATTGGACCTCGTCGCAACCGGCCCAGGACCCCACGACGAACGCTTCGACCTATGTCGCTCGCTCCGGCGCATATTGGAATGACGCTGCCGACGGCCAGGTATCGGTCTTCCTCGGCTGGGCGGAGGACTGGCGGCACATCAACCTGACCAGTAGCGAGATCGCCACGTGCGATATCGCCGCGATCTGGCGCGAGGCCTCCAAGAACATCACGGGTGGACGACCCAACGATCACGTCCTCTTCAACCTGCCCTACAACCCGGCCTGCGACTGGACCGACATTCAGTACGTTGGTACGTCGCCCAAGGGGTACGGGGTGTCGATCACCAACGGCTTGATCGTCCCCAAGGACGATGTCATCAACCGCGCGATCCTCCACAACGACTGGGTGGTCGGCACCGATCAAGTCCTCTGCACCGACAGCGCCGGCAAACGGGTGCCCCTCTCCTTGACGCCCGAGAAGTCGTGCGAGCGCGTCGCCTACAACGATCCCTGGAGCCCCGCGGGCTGGCTGCCCTTCGGGTACGGCCATGTCGGTATGCCGCATGCCAAGGAAATGCTGGACTTCCTCGCCTTCGATGCCGGCAACTACGAAATCATCCCGGCGGGCGGGCCGGACCGCACTCTCGATCTCTACCGGCTGCAAGGTCCGTCCGGCAATGTGCAGATGGTCACGTGCACGCTGGATGGTTATCGCTACGACCTCGAATACCGCGTCTCGACCGGGCTGGAGTCCTGGACCGACGACCAGACCTATGACAGCGCGGGCGTCACGCGCACGGCGCCCGGAGGCGGAGTGATCCTGACCCAGACCAAGCTCCCGGACGCCAAGTACATCTACGACAGCAACCTCATCGACTTCCACACGACCACGTCCGACACCGTGACCCAGCGTCACCCCGGCCTCGAGACCGGCGAGTCCTTCACCGCTCCCCTCGGCATCTTCAAGATTGCGGTGGGCGCGGCCGACCAGACCAGGGCCCAGGTCACCGTCTCCTTCCCCAGCCTGACCAAGGTCGCCCGCTGGTCGGGCAAGGACCGCTACGACGCCTCCGCCGCGATCTCGGCCAAGACCTTCGCTCCGGGTGTCACCACCGCCTATCTCGCCTCGGGGGAGATCTACACCGACGCCCTCTCCGGCGCTCCCGTGGCCGGTATGACGCGTGGCCCGGTCCTGCTGACCGCGCGCGATGCCCTGCCCTCGGCGATCTCCACCGAGTTGAAGCGTCTGCGCCCGGGTCGCATCGTGATCCTTGGCGGGCCCAACACAATCACCGAGAATGTCGCTGCCGCAGCGGCATCCGCGACCGGCGCCGCAATCGAGCGCTGGTCGGGCAAGGACCGTTTCGAGACCTCGGCCGCGATCTCGGCGACGTCCTACGAGCCGGGGGTCGACACGGCATACGTCGCCAGCGGGCGGGTCTTCCCCGACGCCCTCTCCGGCGCGCCGGTCGCCGGCCGCGACAAGAACCCGATGCTGCTGGTGGACACCAAAGCCATCCCGCCGTCGATCGCGGCTGAACTGACCCGCCTGCAGCCCCAGCGCATCGTCGTCCTCGGCGGCGTCAACACGATCACCCCCGAGGTCGAGGCCGCGCTCGCCGCCTACGCCCCGACCGTCGAGCGGTATGCCGGAGCCGACCGGTTCGCCGCCTCGGCCGCGATCAGTGCCGCCAACTACGACCCGGGTGTGAACACGGCATACGTGGCCAGCGGGCGCGTCTACACCGACGCCCTCTCCGGCGCGCCCGTGGCGGGGATGACCGCCGGCCCGGTCGTGCTCACCGACACGACGACCCTTCCCGCTGCGAGCGCGGCCGAGCTCGCCCGTCTCAAGCCGACGAAGATCGTCGTCCTCGGCGGCCCGAACACCATCTCGTATGCCGTTCAGGCCCAGCTGGCGGACTATCTCGCCAAGTAGCGCCGGAGTGGGGCCTGGTTTTCGTTGGCGGGCCGCGCTATAAACCGGCCCGCCAACGAAAGCTGGGCCCGACCACGAGAATGACGCCCCAGACGTGTCCCGGCCCGGGGGCTGGGGTCGCAATGCGATGATGCCCGGCGTGCATATCGCCGCGATCGTCTTCGCCTTCCTGGCCGGCCTGATCCACTTCTACATCTTCAGCCTCGAGTCGTTCATGTTCGACAACCCGAAGACCTGGAAGATCTTCGGCGTGGCGGGCCCGGAGGCCGCCAAGGTCGTCAAGCCGTGGGCCTACAACCAGGGCTACTACAACCTCTTCCTGGCCATCACGGCCGTGATCGGCTCGGGGCTGCTCGCGGTCGCCAAGGCCGGGACCGATCAGATGATCTGGGCGCAGGCGCTGATCTATGTCAGCTGCGGCTCGATGTTCCTGGCGTCCCTGGTGCTGCTCAACTCCGGCGGCAAGCCGCGGGCCGCGCTGATCCAGGGCCTGTGCCCGCTGCTCGCCGTCGCCTACACCTGGGCCTCGTCCTGACCCCTGGCGCCGACTCAGCACAGGTTGGGTGACGTCGAGCAGGGTAGACCCTGCTGCACGTCACCTAAAGTCTGCTAGCAGGGGTTAGGTACGGGGCAGGTGGGCATCCAGCCACGCAATCACGTCGGCCGTGACCTCGTCGCGGTTGGTCTCGTTGAGCAGCTCGTGCCGGGCACCGTCGTAGTAGTGCGTCGTCACCGACTCCAGCCCCGCCTTGCGGTACTGCCCGGCTACCTGCTCCACGCCCTTGGACTTCGCGCCTACCGGGTCCATCGTCCCGGCGATCAGGTGCACGGGGAGCGACTTCGGGACCTTCGCGGTCGTCGAGGCCGAGTGGATGTGGTTCAGGCCGTTGATCAGGTCCACATAGAAACCCGCCGTAAAGACGTTGCCGCACAACGGATCCGCGACATACTTGTCGACCTCGTCGGGGTCGCGAGAGAGCCAGTCGAACTTCGTCCGGGCCGGTTTGAAGTCCTTGCCGTACTGCCCGAAGCTCAGCATGTCCAACAACCCGGACGTATGCCGGCGCCCCCGCACCTTCGACTGCACCCGGGCCAGGTTCAGCCCCACCTGACCGAGCAGGCCCTGGTCCCCAGCCGTCCCGCACAGCACCAGCCCGGACAGCTGCGAGCCGTGCTCCGCGGCATACGCGCGGGCGAGGAAGGAGCCCATGCTGTGCCCGAAGAGGAAGACCGGCAGCCCCGGGTGCGCCGCCCGCGCCGCCTCGGTGACCGTATGCAGGTCGTCCACCACCGTCAAGAAGCCCCGCTTGTCGGCGAAGTAGCCGTGATCCGGCCCGAGCGGCCCGGTCGCGCCGTGCCCGCGGTGGTCATTGGCATAGACGACATAGCCGGCTGCCGTCAGCGCGCCGGCGAAGCGCTCATAACGCGCCGCGTGCTCGGCCATCCCGTGGGCGATCTGCACGATCGCCTTGGGCGGCCCGTCAGGGCTCCAGACGTAGGTGGCCAGTTCGGTCCCGTCCGCCGCGGCGATGCGCGCAGTGCTCGTCATGAGCGGATAGTACGGCCGGGATCGAGTCCGCTGCCGATGGGATACCTCACAGCCGCCGCCGCCAGCTTCGCGCGCGCCGCCGAGAGCAGGTCGATCCCGAGCACGTCGACCAACCCGAGCAGATAGATGAAGACGTCCGAGATCTCCTCCTCCGCTCGCGTGCGCTCGGGGCCGCCGGCAAAGCGCGCGAGTGCCTCGTCGGCCGGCACCCACTGGAAGAGTTCGGCCAACTCGCCGACCTCGCCCACCAGCGCCAGCAACAAGGACTTCGGGTCGTGGAACTGACGCCAGTCTCGCTCGGCGCTGAAGGTGCGCACAGCGTCCTGGAAGGCTTCGAGGCTGTCGGGGTCACGCGGCATACGGGCATTGTCGGCAAGGTCACGCACCGGTGCCTGGATTGACGGGGTCGTTTCGGACGCGTCCTTCGGCCGCGACCCTAGGATGCGACCCAGATCGACAACTCGCCCATTTCACCCTGGCCCTTCCATCCGCTCCGACCGGCGGGCGGCGCGGGCGAGGGCGCGCGTCCTCCTCCTTACGGCCCCCACTGTTCGCGGGCCGACCCCAGGCAACAGATAAGGACCTCGTCATGACCACGCCCACCCCCGCCCCGACGTCGCTCAACACGACCGACTCCGCCGTTGCGGTCACGCCCGGCATGGGCGCCGTGCCGTATGACGGTGGCGTCGCCTTCCGCGTGTGGGCGCCGAACGCGCGCGCCGTCGCCGTCGTCGGCGACTTCAACGAGTGGTCGCCGACCGCGCATCCCCTGACCGAGGAGGACGGCAGCGACGGCAACTGGTATGTCGCGATCCCCGGTGTGGAGGCGGGCGCCGCCTACAAATACGCCATCACCACCGCGGACGGCGAGCTCGTCCACCGCATCGATCCGTATGCCCGTGAGGTCACCAACTCCGTCGGGAATGGCGTCGTCCACGACCACGCGGCATACGACTGGGAGGGCGACGAGTTCCATCTCGGCGGCCATCACGAGCTGGTCATCTACGAGATGCACGTCGGCTCGTTCAATCCGGCCGACGAGGGCGCCATCGGCACCCTCGACGACGCCCGCGCCCGCCTGGACCACCTGGTCAAGCTCGGCGTCAATGTCGTGCAGGTCATGCCCGTGGCCGAATTCGCGGGGGACTACTCGTGGGGCTACAACCCCGCCCACCTGTTCGCTGTCGAGAGCGCCTACGGTGGGCCGAGCGCGTTCAAGGACTTCGTCAAGGAGGCGCACCGGCGCGGCATCGGCGTCGTGCTCGACGTCGTCTACAACCACCTTGGTCCGAGCGATCTGGACCTGTGGCAGTTCGACGGGTGGTCCGAGAACGGCAAGGGCGGGATCTACTTCTACAACGACGACAGGAGCACCACCCCGTGGGGCGACACCCGTCCCGACTATGGCCGGCCACAGGTGCGCGACCTGCTGCGCGACAACGCGCTGTCGTGGCTGCGGGACTATCACGTCGACGGCCTGCGCTACGACATGACGCCCTTTATCCGCAGCGTCCACGGCGGCGGGCACGACCTGCCGGATGGCTGGTCGCTGATGCGGTGGATCAACACCTCGGTGCGCGAGGAGTTCCCGCACGCGATCCTCATCGCCGAAGACATGCAGCGCGACCCGCTGATCTCCGCCACCGAGGACAATGGAGCGGCCTTCCACGCTCAGTGGGACGGCGCCTTCGTCCACCCGGTCCGCGATGCGCTGACCGCAGTCGCCGACGAGGACCGCTCCCTGGCGGCCATCGCCGAGGCGCTGACGACTGCCTACAACGGTGACGCCTTCCAGCGAGTGGTCTACACCGAGTCCCACGACGAAGTCGCCAACGGGCAGGCCCGCGTGCCGCACGAGATCGACGAGGGCGACGCGACCGGCTGGGCCGCGCAGAAGCGCTCGACGCTGGGCGCCGCCTTGGCCCTGACCGCACCCGGTATCCCGATGATCTTCCAGGGCCAGGAATTCCTCGAAGGCGAGTGGTTCCGCGACGACGTGCCCCTCGACTGGGACCGGGCCGCGGACTTCCGGGGCATCATTCGCCTCTACCGGGATCTGATCGGCTTGCGCCGCAATGCCGACGGGACCACGCGCGGCCTGACCGGGCACCACGTGCGCGTCCTGCACGCCGACGAGACCAGCAACGTCCTGGCCTACCACCGGTGGGCCGACGGCGGCCCCGGCGACGACGTGGTGGTGATCGCCAACCTCGCGCACGAGGCGCGCGAGGACTACCGCGTCCAGATGCCGCACCCAGGCCGCTGGGCGTTGCGCTTCAACTCCGACGCGGGTCTCTACAGCACCGCCTTCGGCAACCACGCGTCATCCGACGTCGATGCGGGGGACGACGCGAGCATCACGATCGCGCCCTACACCGTGTTGATCTATGCACTGGTGGGTGGCTCCGGCAGCGCAGAGTAGGGCAGCCGAGGTCGAGCCCCACCTTGCCGCTCCAAGGAATGGGGCTGTGGGAACGAGTCACGATCGGGCTGGCCCGCCGGTGACCGGAGGGGCCGGACCGGTCCGGAGATCCTGCGCAATGCGAGTCGATGCCCGGATGTCCTGGCCAGGCACCGCTACCGCTGACGGTTGCGGATTGCGGTGACGACATCGGCGCGGTCCTGGGCGCTCAACGTGACGTCCAGGACCGGCGCCCATGCATCGATCAGATCGTCTTCGTCGATGTGACCGTGGCCCGGCGCTGCATTGTTGGCGACCGCCAGGTCGAGACGGATCATCCAGGAGGTGACCAGGGGCCACCACCGCAGAGACGGGTCGACATCCGACCCGGCACGCTCGCCGATCCAGTCCGGCTCCTGGACGGCTAGCGAAGGCTGCCACCACACGATCGGATCGGAGGCATGTTGCAGGTAAACCACCCGAGGGGCCGACCAGGGGCCGAGGTCTCGGCCGTAGCGATCCCGCCTCAGATCCGCCGCAGTGGTGGCGAAGCGGATGTGTCGGCCGTTATCCACAACGGGGCGATCTGTGGACTGCCGCGGTGGCGGACCGCGGTGACTTCCTCCCACACGGTGGTCGCTCCGGGGGTCCCGACCCAGACCGCTGCGTCGACCCGGCCCAGCATGTCCGCACTGTCGGCAAAAGCCGCTTGCATTCCGAAGGAGCCGAGCGACTCACCACCGAGATAGAGCTTCGGCCGGGTCGCCTCCGGACGAGCGCCGAGGGCCCGCTCCACCGCGTTCACCAGGGCGCGGCCCGCGCGCGCTCGGGCAGATCTCGGTCGGTGACGAAGGCGACGGGACTGGGCAGGAAGGAGTACTGCATCGCTGCTGTGGCGCAGTTCCCGTCGGTCAGGTACTCGATCGAACGCACATTGAACTCATCCACCCAGCCGGTGCCCGTCGTTCCTAGGAGGGCGAGCACCGGCCGCTCGAACGCGCGCGTGCGCTCCAGCTCCCGCACCACGGTTGCCGCAATCTCCTCGACGTCGACCGAGGCATCCGTGGGCGAGGCATAGACGCGACCCAGGCGGTGAGGGTACCCACGACGATCACGACGATTGCCGTGATCGCGGCCCGCCGGCGCCGCTGCGGGTCGACGAGAACGCGCACGCCGACCGCGGCGAAGACCGGGGTGCAGAGGGCGACAAGGAGCGTGCCCGCGGCATACGCCACGACTGCGGATCCCGCCGACGCGGCGGCTTGCAGGTGCCAGGGCCTCGGCAGCAGGCTCGGCGAGAGACTGATGAGAAAGGCGACCCAGCCCAGCAACAGGCCGGGCACAGACCGGCCCGTCAGCGCGCGTCGCACCAGCCCGCCGCGCGGCGACCCGGCAGCCATCAGCAGGTGCCCTCGCCGGCCCGGCGAGCAGAGTGCCCGGCGCGGGAAATCACAACCAGTGTCACGCGGGGCTCCTGAAGGGTGCAGTGGTGGAACGATTCTGCCCGGTCGGCAGCCTTGTGCGACGCGCTCCGGCCGCGAGGTGACAAGGAGCCCGCGAGCGCGCAGACTGACGGTATGAACGCAGGGGACAGCGACGCGACATACGGACGATCCAACGGACCGCAAGATGGGCAGTTCCGGCCGATCCCGACCGAGGCTGCCCCGGGCGGCGCGGTGGGTCAACCGGGCCGCACCGAGATCGACGCCCGCCGGGAGGCGCGACGCAAGCGGATGAACGGCCTGCTCGCGGCCAGCGGCGGCCTGGCGACGGTCGTCTTCCTCGTGCTCGGATTCACCATGCACGCGTGGTATTGGGCCTGGGTCGTCTTCCTCCTTCCCGGCATCCTGCGCACCTATCTCGCGGCCAGCGAGTAGCACACCGCGCTCGCGCAAGTTCACATAGGTGGGCCTATCCCATCGACGCCCCGTTCACTAGGGTTTCGATCGTGAGCCAGATGAACCTGCGCGAGTACATCGACAGCCTCAAGACCGAGGGCTACACGGTCCGCGACGATCACGGGGACGACCCCATGCTGATCGCGCCCGATGGCAAGGCGGTGGAGACGTGGCGCGAGAACTATCCCTATGACGAGTTGATGTCGCGCAACGACTACGAGGTCGAGAAGTATCTGCTGCAGATCGAGCTGCTGAAGTTCCAGTACTGGGCCCAGGACATGGGGCAAAAGCACGTCATCGTCTTCGAGGGCCGGGACGCGGCCGGCAAGGGCGGGACGATCAAGCGCTTCATGGAACACCTCAATCCGCGATCGGCGCGCGTCGTCGCCTTGACCAAGCCGACGACCACCGAGCTGGGCCAGTGGTATTTCCAACGCTATGTCTCACACCTGCCGACGGCCGGCGAGATCGTGCTCTTCGACCGCTCCTGGTACAACCGCGGCGGCGTCGAGCGCGTCATGGGCTTCTGCTCCGACGATGAGTACGAGACCTTCATGAAGCAGGCGCCGCGCTTCGAGGAGATGCTCATCGACTCCGGGACCACGGTGACCAAACTGTGGTTCTCGGTGACCCAGCAGGAGCAGCGCACCCGCTTCGCCATCCGCCAGATCGACCCCGTCCGCCGGTGGAAGCTCTCGCCGATGGACTTGGAGAGCCTGGACAAGTGGGAGTCCTACACCGCCGCCAAGGAGGCGATGTTCGCCCGGACCGACACCAAGTCCTCCCGCTGGTACACGATCAAGTCCAATGACAAGAAGCGGGCCCGGATCAACGCGATGCGCTTGTTCCTGAGCCTGCAGGACTATGACGGCAAGGACAGCGACGTCGTCAGCGACCCCGACCCGCTGATCGTGGCCCGGGGCAAGAAGACGGTCGGGGACTGAGCCACCCCCCGAAGTCCTTCGCTCCTTCGTCACGGCGATACTTCGCGGGGACCCCGACTGAGCCACCCCCCGAAGTCCTTCGCTCCTTCGTCACGGCGATACTTCGCGGGGACCCCGACTGAGCCACCCCCCGAAGTCCTTCGCTCCTTCGTCACGGCGATACTTCGCGGTGTGGTTCCCCCCGAATCGTGGAGGGTTTGGCTATGCGGCGTCCCGGATGGGGGC
>NZ_DAOQZV010000052.1:0-16330 GCF_035343835.1 Nostocoides sp.
ACCACGTCGCCGTCCTGCATCACATAATCCTTGCCCTCGAGGCGAGCCTTGCCGGCGGACTTGACCGAGGCCATCGAGCCGAGCTCGTCGAGGTCGGCGAAGGAGACCACCTCGGCCTTGATGAAGCCCTTCTGGAAGTCGGTGTGGATGACGCCCGCGGCTTGGGGCGCGGTCCAGCCTTGCCGAATCGTCCAGGCCCGCGACTCCTTGGGACCGGCCGTCAGGTAGGTCTGCAGGCCGAGCGTGTGGAAGCCCACCCGCGCGAGCTGATCGAGGCCGGACTCCTCGGCGCCGAAGCTCTGGAGCAGCTCCAGTCCCTCCTCGTCGGACATGTCCATCAGGTCCATCTCGAGCTTGGCGTTGAGGAAGACCGCATCGGCCGGCGCGACGAGCGCCCGCAGCTTCTCCCGCAGGTCGCTCTCAGCGAGTTGGTCCTCGTCGAGGTTGAAGACGTAGATGAACGGCTTCGTCGTCAACAGGCCCAGCGACGATGCGGCGGCGAGGTCGACGCCGGCGGCGGCTCCGCCGGCATACAAGGTCGTGCCTTCTTCGAGAACCCGTTGCGCCGCAACGGCATTGTCGTATGCCGGCCGGACATCCTTCTTGATCTTCGACTCCTTTTCCAGCCGCGGGACGGCCTTCTCCAGAGTCTGCAAATCGGCGAGGATCAACTCGGTGTGGATGGTCTCGATGTCGCCGGCCGGGTCGACTTTGCCGTCCACGTGGACGACATCGCCGTCCTCGAAGGCGCGCACGACCTGGCAGATCGCGTCGGCCTCACGGATGTTCGCGAGGAATTTGTTGCCGAGCCCTTCGCCGACCGACGCCCCCTTGACGATGCCGGCGATGTCGACGAAGGACACCGTGGCGGGCAGGATCCGCTCGCTGCCAAAGATCTCTGCCAGGCGCGTCAGCCGCGGGTCGGGCAGCGGGACCACGCCGACATTCGGCTCGATCGTCGCGAACGGATAGTTCGCCGCGAGGACGTTGTTTTTGGTCAGGGCGTTGAAGAGTGTCGATTTGCCGACATTGGGCAGTCCGACGATGCCGATGGTGAGAGCCACGAGGTCAGGAGTCTACTTAGCGGTCAGGTGGATCACCAATGCCTGCTCCGGGTGCAGCGCTGGGAGCGAAAGCCCCAGATCCATTAGGACTGCTCCGCTGATGTCGGCACCGCCGGCGCTCCACCACGCGGGGCCGGCTTTCTGCTGCGTGCCGGGGATCTCGCCGAGCATGACCGGTTCGACGCGGTAGGTCGCCGCCGGGTCGAGACCGTCCAGACGGAGCAAGCCCGGGAACTCGGTGACATTGGTGCCGATCTGGGCATACGAGAAGATCGCCTCCCGCCGGTCGCGCGCGACCACGCCGTGGACGACCACCGGCCGGGTCGCGTCGTCGATCCGCACCACGTCGCCACTGTGCAGAAAACCGCGATGCGCTTTGTACCACTCCACCGCGGTCTTGACCATGGTCATCTGCGCCGGTGTCAAGGTCGCGAGATTCCACTCGATGCCGAGATGGCCGAAGACCGCGCTCGCCACCCGCAGCGGGAAGGGTGAGGTGCGCCCCGTCGTGTGCGCATGCGGTCCACCGATGTGCTGACCGATCAGCTCGGGCGGCACCACGAGTGAGGTCCACAGGTTGATCTGCTGCCGTTCGATGGCGTCGATGGTGTCACTGGCCCAGAGCCGGTCGGTGCGCGCGAGGATGCCGAGATCGACCCGTCCCCCGCCGGAGGCGCAGGTCTCGAACTCGACATCGGGATGACGCTCGCGCAGCGTGTCGAACAGCCGGTAGAGCGCGATCGTCTGCCCGTGCGCGGCCGCTCGGCCCTCGTGGGCCGCGTCGGTCAGCCCGCGGTTGTCGTCCCACTTGACGAAGGCGATCGCGTTGTCGCTGAGCAGCGCGTCCAGGCGGCCCAGGATGTGTGCGAAGCACTCCTCGTTGGCGAGGTCGATGACCTGCTGATGGCGCGCCAGCAAGGGGTCGCGGCCCTCGACGGCCAGCATCCATTCCGGGTGCTCCCGCAACAGATCGGAGTCGGGATTGGCCATCTCGGGCTCGACCCAGATGCCGAAATCCATTCCCCGAGAACGCACATGGTCGATGAGCGGTCCGAGCCCGTCGGGCCAGACCTCCTGCGAGACGACCCAGTCTCCCAGGCCTTTGGTGTCATTGCGCCGCGAGCCGAACCAGCCGTCGTCCAGGACGAAGCGTTCGACGCCGGCCTCGGCCGCAGCGTCGGCGAGTTCGGTGAGCACCTCGAGTCGGTGATCGAAATAGACGGCCTCCCACGTGTTGAGCAGGACCTTGCGGGGCGTGGTCGGGTGGGAGGGGCGAGAGCGCACGAAGCCGTGGAAGGCCGCACTGATTCCGTCCAGGCCGCGCGCACTGTAGGCCGCGAGGAGGTCGGGCGCGTCATACGTCTCGCCGGGCGCCAGGATCATCTCGCCGGGGGCGAACATTTCCCCCGCGCCGAGTTGGGCGAAGCCGCCGGGGCTGCGTTCGGCGAAGGAGACACAGTCTCCGCTCCAGGCGAGGTGGACCGCCCAGACGCGACCCGCGCGGAAGCCGAAGCCCGGGTCACCGACGCATAAGGCGAGGGGCCCGTCGTGGCTGGGGCGCCCCTCATACGACTCGCGGACCCAGCTGCCCATCCCGAGCGGCAGTCGCTGGGGCGTGCGCTCCCGGCACCAGCGGCCGGTCAGGTCGAGAACCTCGACGGCATCCATCGGCAGGGGCACGCTGGATTCGAGGGCGGCCACGGCATACGGTCCGGGGCCGACATTGGTCAGCGCAGCGCCGATCTGAAGCAGCCCGTCCGGATGCATCGTGTAGGTGAGGGATAGATCGAGGCCGGCCGTGGCGTCATGGGCACCTAGGCGCAGGCTCGCGTCATCATGGGAGAGCGCCGTCGTCCGGAAGCAGGGGGCGAAGCGGGTGCCGTCGGGAGCCGACCCGCGAAGGCCGTCCCGAAGGCGCCACCGGTCCACAGCCAAGGGCACAATCCGGCGGGCCAGCGGCTCGTCCATCGAACAGTGCGGGACGGGAGCACGCAGAGTGGCCTCCAGTTCCTCCGCGCTCACCGCGTCGGGCAGCCGGGCTCCCCAGTGCAAGACGACGGGGAGAGCATCGCCGTCGGTCGCCGCAATGAAGGAAGTCGTCTCGCTGCGCAGATGGATCAGGGTCACGTGGCACGTCCTCGGGCCGATTCGGATGAGCGAGGACGAGCCTAGAGGGCCGGTCCGACAACGCCTTGGCGTGGCGCCGAATTCTCCAGATAAGGCGGTGTGTCGCGGGCCACGCAGGCGGCAATCAGCCGGGCGGCGTAGGGGGCCGTGCGCTCGGCGACGACGCTGGGATCGGCCCAGTGGACGGCAACGATCTCGCGGGGCTGAAGGGTCAGCCGATCGATCCAATCGGCGTCCACGCGCCCCAGGTCGAACAGGAAGAGGACGGCGTCGTCCCACCCTCGATAGGGCGGCAACCAGGTCGTGGTCACCAAACCCATAACGGGCAGGTCGACGCCGAGTTCCTCGCGGCATTCGCGCTCGACGCAGGTCGCCGGCGACTCGAATTTGTCGACCACGCCGCCGGGCAGATCCCATTCGTTCTTGTAGGTCAACTGGCAGAGCAGCACCTCGTCGCGCTCGTTGCGAAGCAGACCCTGGGCGATCACGCGCTTGGTGGGCAAGCGCTCGTTGAGAATTGCCGTGAAGTCGGTGCGGCCCTGGTCCGTGGACAGGTCGGCCGTCGGCCGCGGGTGGGTCGCGCGGCTCGCGGGATCGCTCGGATCGGGCATGACCGCGAGGCTACCCGGGCGGCGGATCGTCGCAGGTGGATGGGGTTGTCGGTACTGCCTGATTGGGTATGGCTCATGGAGATCTGGCTGCTCACCACCGCTCCCGCGGTGCTCGCCGCGGCGTTAGTCGGGCTGCTCGTGCACCTGCGCGGCGCGGCTCGGTTCGCGGCAGCCACGACGGAGCGTGACCTGCTGCGCGACCGGGTCCGTGACCTCGAAGCGGCACTGGCCGAGGACGCCGAGACCGCGGCCGCCCTGCGCCCGGTCCACGAGAGCATCGCGCGCGTGGAGCGACAGGTGGCCGTCCTCGAACGCGACCGGGTCGACCAGTTCAGCGCCGTGCGTTCGGCTCTGCTGCGCGTCGAGGACGAGACCTCGGCCCTTGGCCGACATACCGCGTCGCTCGCCGGTTCGCTCAACGCCTCCTCGGTGCGCGGCGCCTGGGGTGAGGTCCAGCTGCGGCGCGTCCTGGAGCATGCCGGGATGTTGTCCCGCTGCGATTTCGAGGAGCAGGTCGCCGCGACGAGTCAGCACGGGCGAGCGGTGCGCCCCGATGTGGTCGTGCGCCTGCCCGGCGGGCGGGTTCTGGTTGTGGACGCGAAGGCGCCCATGACGGCGTTCTTGCAGGCGCAGGGCGAGGACGTGGAGGCGTCCGAGCGGTCGGCCCTCCTTGCCGACCACGCCCGGGCGTTGACCGGTCATGTGGACGCGCTCGCGGCCAAGGACTACTGGTCGGCGTTCACGACCTCGCCGGAGGCCGTGCTCTGCTTCGTCCCCTCCGACGCCATGCTCTCGTCGGCGCTCGCTGCCGATCCGGGCCTGCACGAGCGGGCGATGGCCAAGCGCGTGGTCGTGGTCGGCCCGGGCGCCTTGCTGGCGGTGCTTCGCTCGGTGGCCTTCACGTGGCAGCAGGACGCCCTGGCCACCAACGCCGAGGAGCTGCTGGTCGTCGGGCGCGAACTGTATGCCCGCCTGGCCACCCTGGGCGGGCACGCGGCGAAGCTCGGACGGAGCCTGACCGGGAGCGTCGAGGCCTACAACGCCCTGATCGGCGGCCTGGAAGCCCGGGTGCTGGTCAGCGCACGACGATTGCACGACCTGGGCATCGGTGGCTCAGAGCTGCCCCAGATGGGCCCGGTGACGGCGGCGGCGCGGCCGTTGACGGCCTATGAACTCATCGACGCGGTGACCGCGACGGACCGGCGGCCGGAACTGCTCGTCGATCCACCGGCCGGGACGGAGGGCGAAATGGCGGCAAGTTGAACCTCGGTCAGTGCAATGAGCCGGCGAACGAGCCGTCGTGCCGCATCTTGTCCGACATTCCACGTGCCTTGAGGTCGCGCCGGATCTCGTTGGGCAAGGAGAAGGTCAACGACTCCTCGGCGGCGATCACCGGGGTGACCTCGTCATAGCCGCGTCCGGCGAGGAAGTCCAGGACCCCCCGGACGAGAACTTCGGGCACCGACGCACCCGAGGTGACGCCCACGACCTCGACATCGTCGAGCCAGGTCGGGTCGATTTCGTCCGCATAGTCGACGAGATGTCCCGCACGAGCACCGTGCTCGAGTGCGACCTCGACGAGGCGCACCGAGTTGGAGGAGTTGCGGGAGCCGACGACGATCATCAGATCGCAGTCCTTGGCCATCTGCTTGACCGCGAGCTGGCGGTTCTGGGTGGCGTAGCAAATGTCGTCGCTGGGCGGGTCCTGCATCGCCGGGAAGCGCTCGCGCAGGCGGCGAACCGTCTCCATCGTCTCGTCGACCGAGAGCGTGGTCTGCGAGAGCCAGACGACCTTCTCGGGGTCGCGGACGGTGATGTGGTCGACGTCGTCGGGGCCTTCGACGAGGGTGATGTGCTCGGGCGCCTCGCCCGAGGTGCCGACGACCTCCTCGTGCCCCTCGTGGCCAATGAGCAGGATGTCGTAGTCGTGCGTGGCGAAGCGCACGGCCTCGCGGTGCACCTTGGTCACCAGGGGGCAGGTGGCGTCGATGGTCTTCAGCCCGAGCGAGCGGGCTTCCTCGTGCACCACGGGAGCGACGCCGTGGGCGGAGAAGACGACGGTCGCGCCCTCGGGCACCTGCTGGGTCTCGTCGACAAAGATCGCGCCGCGCTTCTCCAGGGTGGTCACGACGTGCTTGTTGTGGACGATCTCCTTGCGGACATAGACGGGCGGCCCGTAGAGCTCCAGCGCCTTCTCGACGGTCACCACTGCCCGGTCGACACCGGCGCAATAGCCGCGTGGCGCGGCCAGGAGAACACGCTTGCGCGGGCTCGCGGGAGGGGTCATCTGGGCAGAACTCATGCCTCCATCGTAAGTTGCCCTCCGCACGCCTTAGGCTCGCGCGAGTGACCAGCTCGCCCTCCAGCCTGCCCGAACGGGCGGCCGACACCACGCCCGAGCACCCCTGGCCGGTGCGCGTGCTGAGCATGAAGATCGGCGAGTACATCGAGAAGATGTCGGTCGTCTGGATCGAAGGCCAGATCGTCCAACTCAACCGGCGACCAGGTGGCCGGACGGCCTTTTTGACCTTGCGTGACCCCGACGTCGATATGTCTTTCTCGGTCGCCATCGCCACCACGGCGCTCGATGCCATGGCGCGCCCGGTCGGTCAGGGCGAACGGGTGGTCATCCAGTGCAAGCCGGCCTTCTGGGAGCAGCGCGGCCAGCTGACCCTCGATGCCCGTCAGATCCGGCCGGTCGGCATCGGCGAACTGCTGGCGCGGATCGACTACCTCAAGCGAATGCTCGCCTCGGAGGGCATCTTCGCGGCCGAGCGCAAACGCCGCCTGCCCTTCCTGCCGCAGACCATCGGTCTGATCAGCGGACGCGCGAGCGCGGCCGAACGCGATGTCGTGGAGAACGTCGCCCGCCGCTGGCCGGGTATGGCTTTCGAGATCCGGTCGGTCGCTGTCCAGGGCGTCAATGCCGTCGAGGAGGTATGCCGTGCGCTCGCCGACCTCGATGCCCTCCCCCATGTCGACGTCATCGTCATCGCCCGCGGCGGCGGGTCGGTCGAGGACCTCCTGGCCTTCAGCAATGAGAGCCTGATCCGGGCCGTCGCCGCTGCCCGCACCCCGGTCGTCAGCGCCATCGGTCACGACATCGACACCCCCCTCCTGGACTATGTGGCGGATGTCCGAGCGTCCACACCCACCCACGCGGCGAGCCTCGTCGTTCCCGACGCCCGCGCTGTGCGCACCGAACTCGACACCGCCCGCGATCGCCTCCGCCGCGCGGTCGCCGACCACCTCCTCCGAGAGCGCCGCCGGCTGGTCGAGCTGACCAGCCGGCCGGTGCTGACCGACCGAACGGCATACGTCAGGACGCAGCGGGCGGAGATCGCGGCCTACCGCCGGCGGGCCCATCTTCGGGCCGAGGCACTCATCGGGCGAGACCGCGACCGCGTCGAGCACCTGCGCCGGCAGGCGCGGCTGCTCTCGCCGCAAGCCACCCTCGATCGCGGCTACGCCCTGGTCACCGAGCCCGACGGCACGATCGTTACCGACCAGGAGCAGGTCGGGGTCGGCGACCTGCTGCGCGTGCGTGTGGCCCGCGGCGACTTCGCCGTCCGGGCGAGCGACGCCTGACGCCGACCCCTCCGTAGCCACCGGTCGGTGTCGGACCCACGCCGTAGGCTTGCCGCCCATGAGCACCGCGACCGACTCCGACATCGCCGACCTGTCCTATGAGCAGGCCCGCGACGAACTCGTGGGTCTCGTGGCCAAACTCGAGGGCGGCCAGGTCGGCCTCGAGGACGCCATGACCCTGTGGCGGCGGGGCGAGGCGCTCGCCGCGCACTGCACGGCCTGGCTCGAGCGCGCCGAGGCCAGCCTGCGTGCCCAGACCGACGCGGAGGGCGCGGGCACGGACTAGTCGCACCGGATCGGCGCCCCACGACAGCGACGAACGCCCCTCGCCCAACGAAGGAGTCTCGATGGCCGACGCCCTGGTCACCTATGCCGTCACCGACGTGCACATCGCCCGAATCACCCTCGATGATCCGGCACGGCGCAATGCGCTCTCGGACGCCATGCTCGACCAACTCATCGGCGCGTGCGAGCGCGCCCGCGATGACGACGAGGTGCGCGTGGTCGTCATCGGCACGAGCCACGAGCGGATATTCTCGGCCGGCGGCGATCTGCGCGCTCTGGCCTCGGACTCCTCGGCCGTCGAGAAGTTTGCCGATCTTGACAGATTCCCGCGCCTGGTCAGCCTCATCGGCAAACTCCACAAGCCGGTGATCTGCGCGGCCGGCGGGGACGTCCTTGCCGGCGCCTTCGGACTGGCCCTCGCCTGCGATTTCATCATCGCCAAGGACGGCGTCAGCTTCGGCTGCCCCGAGATCAACGTCGGCCTTTTTCCCTTCATGATTTCCGCACTCATTTATCGCAATCTGCCTCGGATGAAGGCGAACGAGTTGATGCTTCTGGGCAAGCCGGTCACGGCCGCCGAGGCCCTGACCTGGGGATTCGTCAACCGAGTCGTGCCGGCCGCGCAGTTCGATGACGCCGTCACCGAGTGGGCTCGCGAACTCGTCGGCACGTCGCCACTGCTGATGCGCATGGGCAAGGACGCGCTGGACGCCACCCGGGACCTGGCCCTTCCCGAGGCCCTCGACGCCCTCCGGGCGCAACTGGCCCTGGCCTTCACCACCGCCGACATCCGCGAGGGAGTCACCGCCTTCCTCGAACGCCGCGAGCCGCGCTGGACCGGCCGCTGACCGCCTCCGCGCTCACCGCATCCGCACTCACCGCCCGCCGACCGCACCCGGGTCGCGGCCCTGCGGGAGGATCGCCGTATGACCGCACCCCCCTCCCACGTCGTCGTGGTCGGTGCGTCGCTGGCCGGGTTGCACGCGGTCCGGGGACTTCGCCGACGCGGATTCAGCGGCCGGATAGTCCTGGTTGGGGCGGAGCACTACCGACCGTATGACCGTCCACCCCTGTCCAAGGAGTTCCTCTGGGGCCGCGCGGAACCCACGCCCTACCTGATCGACGAGCAGGACTGGGATGCCCTGGACGTCGACGCCCGGCTGGGCGTCACCGCTACCTCGGTGGACAGGCACTCCCGAAGGGTCGCGCTCGGCGATGAGGACCTGTCCTACGACGCATTGGTGATCGCCACCGGGCTGAAGGCACGGCAGCTTCCCGGCCGAACCCTGCCTGGGGTGCACACCCTGCGCGGGGTCGGCGACGCCCGAAACATCCGCGAGGCATTCGACCGGGCAACGCGCCTGGTGGTCGTCGGCGCTGGTTTCATCGGGGCGGAGGTCGCGTCCGCCGCCCGGCGGCTTGGCGTCCATACGACCATCCTCGAAGCGGCCGCGACGCCTCTACGGGACGCCGTCGGGCCCACGGCAGGCGCAGCCCTCGCTCGCTTGCATGCCCGCCACGGCGTCGAACTGCATTGCGACACGGCGGTTTCCGAGATTCTGGGCGGCGATCGAGTCGCCGGACTTCGGTTGGCCGACGGATCGCAACTGGCCGCCGACCTCGTGGTGGTGGGCATCGGCGCCATCCCGGAGACGGATTGGCTGGCCGGTTCGGGCCTGGACCTGAATGACGGCGTGCTGTGCGATGCCACGCTCAAGGCCGCCGACGGCGTGTGGGCGGCGGGCGATATCGCGCGGTGGCCCAATCCGACCTTCGGCACCACGATGCGCCTCGAACACTGGACCAATGCGATGCAGCAGGGCGACCACGTCGCAGCCAACCTGCTGGATCCGGAGCATGCCACGGAGTTCGCCGAGGTGCCCTACTTTTGGTCGCAGTGGTATAGCCAGTTCATCCAGTGCGTGGGGATGCCGATTGGCGAACCGGCCCTGGTTGTCGGCGACTGGGACGCCGAGGAGTTCGTGGCGCTCTATCGGGACGGCGAGCGCTTGGTCGGCGCCCTGACCCTCAACCGGCGCCGCGACATCATGCGTTATCGGCGGCTGATCGGCGCGCGCACAGCGTGGGACGCCGCCCTGGCCGCCGCTCCCCGGTAACCGTCCGGCCGCTCCCCCGCCGCCCCGCAGAACCCGGTTTGGAGGCGCCCGGTCAGGAGCGGAAAGGCTGCAGGTGCTCGGCGAAGACCTTCAGCTCCTCCAGCGTCCCGTCGCCGGTGACGATGGTGGTCAGCTGCCCCGGCCCGGGCGCGACGAGGCTGTTCTGCGTCTTGATGTCCCGCACGTAAAGCTGCCAGGTGCGCCCGGCAGCCACCTCGGCACCCTTGACCGGCGCCCGGTTGGTTTGCTGAGTGATCCACTTCTTGGTGGCATCCGCGGTCTGCTCCACCGCGATGTAGTGCCCGTCCGGCGAGGTGTAGCCGACATGCCAGGTCGGCAGATTGTCGGTGGACGGCACAAAACGCACCGCACTCGGGCGCCAGCCGTCGGGCAGGTCGGCGGGCACCTCGATGGGCCAGCCCGTCTCGCGGGCGACACTCGTCGCCAGGCCCGAGACGTCGACCGGTGGCCCCGACAGCGTGTTGGTGCGCGCCACCGCGAAGAAGATCACGGCCATGAAGGCCACGATGAGCGCGAGCGATCGCACCATGTTCGCCGCGGACCCCCGCGCGTAGTGGCTGGCCGACGCGCTCGTCGGGGCCGAGGCGGTCGGCGCGACGGTGGGCTCACTCATACGGGCTATCGTCGCTCATCGGCTGCGGCGTGCCCAAACCGCCTCACCCCCGCCGGCCCGCCGGGACGACGCCGCGCGGAATCAGTAGAGTTCAGATGTCGGTTCGGGCCACGCGTCATTCGAAGGGTCAGCAATGGGGCAGCAGGAGGCACGTGAGTTCCTTGTCATCGGCGAAGCGCTGATCGACATCGCCCAGCGGTATGCCGAGAATCCCGTCGAGCACGTGGGTGGCTCGCCGGCAAATGTCGCGGTCGGCCTGGCTCGCCTGGACAACACGGTGCAGTTCGCGACTTGCCTCGGCGACGACGCCCGCGGCGAACGCATCCGTTCGCATCTTTCGCGCCGCAATGTCACCGTCATCTCGAAGCCGACCGAGCGCGCGACCTCGACGGCGCAGGCGAATATCGACGAGGGCGGGGCGGCCACCTACCTCTTCGACATCACCTGGGACCCGGGCGTTATTGAGCTCGGCGAGGAGATCGGGCACATCCATACCGGCTCCATCGGCGCGGTGCTCCTGCCGGGCACCGATGACGTGGTCCGCGCCCTGCAGCAGGGCCGCGAGCAGGCCACCGTGTCCTACGACCCCAATGTGCGCCCGACCATCATGGGCGACCTGGACAAGGTCCGCGCCCAGATCGAATCCATCATCGGCTACTCCGATGTCGTCAAGGCCAGCAGCGACGACCTCGAACTGCTCTACCCGGGAATGAGCATCGAAGCGATCCTCACTCGGTGGGGCACCCTCGGCCCAACCCTGACCGTCGCGACCCGTGCGGCGGACGGCGTCAGCTTCCGATTGACGAACTCCGGTGACTTTGTGACCCTGGCCGCACCCCCGACCCGCGTCGTGGATACCGTTGGGGCAGGAGATTCGTTCATGGCGGGGCTACTGTCCGGCTTGTCCTCCAGCGGCCTGATCGGTGGCGTGGACGCCCGCGACCGGCTCCACCGGGCGAGCGTCGCGGACATCACGCCCGCGATCCAGCGGGGCAGCCGCTGCGGGGCCATCACCGTCTCGCACGCGGGCGCCTACGCTCCGAGCTTGGACGAGTTGTGATGACAGCGGGAAGGACCGTGCGGCGATGGCCGATTTTGCGTTCGAACACCTGCTCCCCGGGGCGGGGAGCAATGGCACGGAGCAGACGCCCTGGCGGCTGCTGACCACCGAGGGCGTCGAGGTCGTCGCCGGCCCGGGCGGTCGCCAGTTCCTGCAGGTCGCGCCCGATGCGCTGCGCACGCTGACCGAGACCGCGATGCACGACATCGCGCACTACTTGCGTCCCGCTCACCTGCAGCAACTCGCCACCATCCTCGCCGACGACGAGGCGAGCAATAACGACAAATTCGTCGCCCTCGACCTGCTCAAGAACGCCAATATCGCCGCGGGCGGCGTGCTCCCGATGTGCCAGGACACCGGCACCGCGATCGTCGTCGGCAAGCGCGGTCAGCACGTCCTGACCGACGGCGACGACGAGATGGCGATCTCCGAGGGTGTGTATGACGCCTACACCCGCCTCAACCTGCGCTACAGCCAGATGGCCCCGGTGACGATGTGGGAGGAGAAGAACACGGGGTCCAACCTCCCCGCGCAGATCGAGATGTATTCCGACACCGCCGTCGGCCACGAGACGACCTACAAGTTCCTGTTCATGGCCAAGGGCGGCGGCAGCGCCAACAAGTCCTATCTGTTCCAGGAGACCAAAGCCATCCTCAACCCGGACGGGATGCTGCGCTTCCTCGATGAGAAGCTCCGCGGCCTGGGCACGGCCGCCTGCCCGCCCTATCACCTGGCCATCGTCATCGGCGGCACGAGCGCCGAATACGCCCTGAAGACCGCGAAGTATGCCAGCGCCAAATACCTCGATGCGCTGCCCACCTCGGGCGACGCCGCCACCGGCCACGGCTTCCGCGACCTCGGCCTCGAGGCCCAGGTCCTGGAGTTGACCCGCCAGTTCGGGATCGGCGCGCAGTTCGGTGGGAAGTACTTCTGCCACGACGTACGCGTCATCCGCCTGCCGCGCCACGGTGCGTCGCTACCCGTGGCGATCGCCGTCTCGTGCTCGGCCGACCGCCAGGTGCTGGGCAAGATCACCGCCGAGGGCGTCTTCATCGAGCAGCTGGAGACCGATCCGGCGCGGTTCCTGCCCGATGCGACCCATGAGTCCCTCGGCGCCCACGCCGGCGAGGCGGTCGGCGCGGGCTCGACCGGCCAGGGCGCCGTCGTCGCCATCGACCTCAACCGACCGATGCCCGAAATCCTCGCCGAGTTGAGCAAGCACCCGGTCAAGACCCGCCTGTCGCTGACCGGCCCGCTGGTCGTGGCCCGCGACATCGCGCACGCCAAGATCCGCGAACGGCTCGACGCCGGCGAGGAAATGCCGGCCTACCTGCGCGACCACCCGGTCTACTACGCCGGCCCGGCGAAGACACCGGCCGGTATGCCGTCAGGCTCCTTCGGTCCGACCACCGCCGGCCGGATGGACTCCTATGTCGATCAGTTCCAGGCGGCCGGGGGCTCGATGGTCATGCTGGCCAAGGGCAATCGCAGCCAGCAGGTCACCGATGCCTGCCAGGCGCACGGCGGCTTCTATCTCGGCTCCATCGGTGGGCCGGCCGCGCGGCTCGCCCAGGACTGCATCAAGTCGGTCGAGGTCATCGAATACCCGGAGTTGGGCATGGAGGCGATCTGGAAGATCGAGGTTGAGGACTTCCCCGCCTTCATCGTCGTCGACGACAAGGGCAACGACTTCTTCGCCTCGGTGACCAAACCCGTCGCGTTCACGATCGGGAAACGGCAAGGACTATGACAGCGAGCCCCGACCGGGTCCTGACCCCGGCCACGGCCTGGAAGCGCCTGCTGGACGGGAACGCGCGGTTCGTGGCGGAGCAAAGCGAACACCCCAACCAGGACATCGGGTTGCGCCACCAGCTAGCGGGCTATCAAAACCCGTTCGCCATCTTCTTCGGCTGCGGCGACTCCCGGGTGGCGGCGGAGATCATCTTCGACCAGGGCCTGGGCGACCTCTTCGTCGTCCGCACGGCCGGGCATGTCATCGACCCCAGTGTGCTCGGGTCGCTCGAGTTCGGTGTCGCGGTGCTCGATTGCCCGCTGATCGTGGTCCTGGGGCACGACTCCTGCGGCGCCGTCAAGGCCGCGATGGAGGCCGTCGCCACGGGGATTATGCCGCCCGGTTATCTGCGCGACATCGTCGAACGGGTGACCCCGAGTGTCCTGGTCGCGACGCGGGCAGGGCGGACCTCGGTCGAGCAGATCGAGGGCGAGCACGTCGCCCAGACCTGCCACTTGATCGCCGATCGCTCGGCCATCATCGCCGAGCGCATCAGCGACGGCCGGCTCGCGATCGTCGGCGCCGAGTATCACCTCGCCCATGGCGCGGCCCAGGTTGTGACCGTCGTCGGCGACGTCTCAATCGCCGAATGAGCTTGCGCCTGCAGGCGATTCACCTTCATTCGGTCAAGAGCACGGCCATCCGGCCGGTCCCGTATGCCGGCGTGGACGCCCTCGGCCTGACTGGCGACCGCCGCAGGATGGTCGCCGACCGGGCGGGCGAATGGGTCACGGCGCGCCAGTTGCGCGCCCTCTTCCGGGTGGTTGGGGAACCCCGCAGACGGCCGGCGAGGCCGTGGCCCGGCGCCAGCGCTGGATCGACGAGAGCGCCGATTTCGCTGCAGCGCAGGACATTCCGGTGCACGGATTTCGGCCGAACCGCATCGTGGACGGCGACGTCGAAGCCTTTGCCGAGGGACACCTGCGGCACGGTCGAGGTGGGCGAGGTCAGCCGCCAGGTAGATGTGGTTGGGTATGCCGTTGACACCCGACGGTGTCGGTGGTACCAGGGTGGTCGATGCATCTGTGCGATGACGTGACGACCACGTCCCGTGATCTTGGGATAGGGAAGTAGGTGAACTTTGGTGTACCCGTGTACATGATCGAAGGCCTGGGGTTGCTCGGCGAGCATGTGTGAATTGGGTCCGCCGCATTGTGGTCCATCGCTATGTGTCCGTTACGCCTCTCGGGCGGGCATGCCCTTTACGCGCCGGTCAACTGACCGGTGGTGCTGAGGCGAGGCAATCCTTGACGACGGCAGCCAGGCGATCGGCAACCGCCCGCGCCTGCTCCTGCGTGGCGGCCTCGACCATCACCCGGACGAGTGGCTCGGTGCCCGACTTGCGCAGCAGCACGCGACCGTTGTCCCCGAGCGCCACGACCTCAGTGGCGACAGCCGCCTGCAGCGTCTCGTCGGACTCGACCCGTGCGGTGTCGACGCCCTTGACGTTGACGAGCACCTGCGGCAGCCGAGTCATGACCGCGGCCAACTCGGCCAGAGGTGTGCGGGTCGCCGCCACGCGAGCTGCGACTAGCAGACCGGTCAGCACACCGTCGCCGGTCGTGCCGTGGTCGCTGATGATCACGTGCCCGGACTGCTCGCCACCGAGGGAGAAGTTGCCCTCGCGCATCTTCTCCAGCACATAACGGTCACCGACGCCGGTCTTGAGCACTGTCACGCCCTCGCGCGACATCGCTTGCAGCAGACCGAGATTCGACATGACGGTGGCCACGAGCGTGTCGTCGGCCAGGGCGCCGCGGTCCTTCATCGCCAGCGCCAGGATCGCCATGATCTGATCGCCGTCGACCACCTCACCGGCGGCATCGACGGCCAGGCAGCGGTCGGCGTCGCCGTCGTGCGCGATGCCGAAGTCGGCGCCGCGCGTGACCACGGCCTCCTGCAGGTGCTCGAGGTGGGTCGAGCCGTAGCCATCGTTGATGTTGAGCCCGTCCGGCTCGCAGCCGATCTCGAAAACGTCGGCCCCCGCGAGCCGGAAGACCTCCGGCGAGACCGCGCTCGCTGCCCCGTGCGCGCCATCGATGACGACGGTGAGCCCGTCCAACCGGTTGGGCAGCGCGGCGAGGAGGTGCGCGACATACCGGGCCTGGCCGGCGCGGTTGCGGTGGACACGGCCGACTTCGGCACCCACCGGCCGGACCCAGTCCTTGCCGTAGAGCGCGGCGATCTCGTCCTCGACCGCGTCGGGGAGCTTGTGCCCGCCGGCCGCGAAGAACTTGATGCCGTTGTCGGGCATGGCATTGTGCGAGGCCGAGAGCATGACGCCGAAGTGGGCGTCCATGTCGGCCGTCAGGAAGGCCACCGCCGGCGTGGGCAGCACGCCGGCGTCATGGACATCGACGCCCGCCGAGGCGAGCCCGGCAATGACGGCCGCCGCGAGGAACTCCCCCGACGCGCGCGGGTCCCGTCCGACGACGGCCTTCGGCTTGCGACCCACGGTCCGGGCGGGCTGACCGAGCACCTGAGCCGCTGCGATGGACAGGCCCAGAGCGAGCTCGGCGGTGATCTTGTCATTCGCGAGTCCGCGCACGCCGTCGGTGCCGAAAAGTCGTGCCATCAGGGGGTGCCTTCCAAGTTCTGTGGGGGGGCCGATCGGCCACCAGAGCCGACGTGAATGGTAGTCGTGATCCGCATCGGGCCGTGCCCGCAGGCCGCGCGTCCCCGCCTGCGCGCCGCGTCAGTCCCGGTCGGGCAGGGCACGGAGGGCCTCGGTGGCCCAGGCGAGATGGGCACGGGCATGATGCTCGCCATACGCCAGCGTGAGCGCGCGATAGTCGTGCTCGGCGCCGGGTGGCTCGGTGTCCATATCGGCCCGGATGGCGGCGAATCGCGCCAGCGCGACCTCGGCACGCTCGATCTCCGCTTCGAGAAGCTCCCGGCTGCGCCCGGGCGGCAGTTGGGTGCCGAAGAACAAACGCAACAGCAGGCCGTTGCGAGGTGGCGTGGCGTGATGCGGCTCGGCCAGCCGCTCGCGCAGCAGGACTGTGCCCGCCGGGGTGATCTCGAAGCGGCTGCCGGAGGTGCGTCCGGGCGA